>CAIOKW010000179.1 GCA_903858975.1 Oligoflexia bacterium
CGTAGAGAAGGAGTTTCTCGGTAAGGGTGGTCTTCCCGGCATCGGGGTGGGAAATGATGGCAAAGGTCCGACGACGTTTTACCTGTTCTTCGAGTTTGCTTAAGAGTTCTGACACTGACTCGGTATAGCAAAACCCCTCAGAAGAAGAAATACATAAAGTTCAATCATTTCAGAAATATAAAGGATTACTAAAGAAAAGGCTAATGCCTGACTAAAAAAGTCCGATATGTATAACATGAAGAGTGTGGAACAACCGACCATTGCGATTGTAGTAACCCGGGACCGGGGGGAGCCTGTCCTCGCTGATACGCTGACCAGTTCAGAAGAAATTCTTGAACTGGAACTCGCGATGATCAATCAGGAGGCCGAGCCCTTAAAACGAGTTCAGGACTTCCGAGTGAGACAAGCAGCGGAAGATGAAGAATTTGCTGATTTCGTGGAAGGGATCCTCTCTCAACCCTTTTTAAAGCAAGAAGTGCAAGAACATGCCGTTCAGTGGTTTAAATCTCGAACAAAAATAGAGACTTACCAAAAAGCTGAGGATGAGGCGTCTCGCGTGATCGCACTGTATGCCTTCCAGGTTTTTGCCGGTGATCCGAAGAAAACCGACTTCCTTCTCGCGGGACCGAAAGCCCGAGTCAGAATCAAAGTGATTGATCTTTCTCAGTATCATTCATCGGCTGCCGCTTAAAAATAAGCATTCAGAGTAGTTTTAGTTTGCTTTACTGATGCAACCTGTCGTAAACCCTTCGCAACGCATATTTGCGAGTCGAAAGGGTAGGCATGAAAAGCATATTGAGCTTGGGGTTGTTCTTTCTCGGTCTTCATTCAGCATTAGCATCCGGTTGGGGAGCGGCAGTTCCTCAGTGTCTGGATAACAATCGCACTCCTCTTCCCGTAAACAACGCAAAAGTCCTTCAATGGCGTGAAAGTACCCAAGACCAATTCCAAGATCGTGGTTTTGTTCAAGGGGTCATTACCAATGTTTATCCTGATCAAACCGGGCATGCGCACTTCGCCCTCAATCTCGACCAAAGCTCAGGTGGAGATATCGAAATCATTTATAATCAAGAATTTGGTCGCCTTCCGAATCTTCAGCCGGGAATGACCGTGGTTGCTTGTGGTGACTATATCACTGCAGGACCACGCTCCAGACTTCCGTCTCCGATGGGAGCAATCATTCACTGGGTTCATTACAATCCAGGCGATCGTGATGGCGGACGTCACCCGAACGGGTATCTGATCATTAATGGACAAACTTTTGGATTTTCAGCGCAGACTGCTGGAAATCGCTAAGAGTTTGTGACATTGTCCCAGTCGATGTCCGTACTTCCACTTGAATTGATTTCAGATCCGAAACAAGTCGCTGCAATCGGTAAGACGCTTGCTCAGGCGACTCTTATCGCCTTTGATACTGAATTCATCCGCGAAAGTACCTTCTATCCAAAGCTAGAAGTACTTCAACTCGCAACGCTGGAAGATGCTTGGCTCATTGATACTCAATCACTTTCAAAAAAGGATATGCAGCCCATCCTCGATGCGCTGACCAATCCAAATATTTTAAAAATTGTTCATGCAGCTCATGGAGACCAAGAGTGTCTGTTATCTGCTTACGATACTTTGGCCGCGCCACTTTTTGATACAGCGGTGGGAGCTTCACTCTGTGGCCTTGGGGACAACATTGGTCTTGGAAACCTCATTCGATCCATCTTGGGGATTGAGCTTCCAAAGGGTTATGCTCGAACGAACTGGTCAAAGCGGCCGCTTCCGAAACCCGTTTTGGAATATGCGCTTTTGGATGTGAAGCACTTGATCGAAGTTTCTCAAATCCTATTTCAGCGCTTAGATGAAAACGGAAGAAGAGCATGGTCACTCGACCTTTCTTCAAAGTTCAGTGAGCGTAGACTTTATGAAACACCGCCCGAAGATATCGCTAAGCGACTTGCACAATCGGGCAAATTCAATGTTCGCGATTATGCTGTTTTATTGGAACTTGTTCGTTGGCGCGAAGAGCGAGTTCGAGAATTAAATGTTCCGAGGCGTTGGCTTGCCGAAGATGGCGTACTGATTGATCTTGCTAAGATTAAGCCCACCACTTCAGAACAACTCCAGGGGTTTCGTGGCCTATCAAAAGGCGAAGCAAAAGGGCCTCATGCTGAGCGTATTTTGAGTGCAGTACTTCGAGGCGTGAGTAGTGATGCCGAAGTTCCTATTGAAATTAAGCGTCGGAATATTCTTCAACCTTCATCCGATGAAGGAATGGGCATGGATCTGCTCCGGGTAGTTTTGGACATTTTTTCAGACGAATATCAAATTGCTGCGAAACACATTGTTCAGCCGCAAAACATTTTGCCGCTTCTTCGTCTACACCCCAAAGAAGTGAGTGATATCACTGAGAGTGGTCTTGTTTCTCCTCAATTGGGTGAACAGGGACTGGCAAGCTTGTTCTCTTTCTTGACGGGAGAGAAAAGTTTGGTGTTAGAAGCCGGAAAAAAAGTTCGGCTCAAGTAATTATTCGGCCGGTGTATATGCTGAGCGCTTCGCCACTGGGATGTGATACAGAATCTGAATCACGATTCCATCTGGATCCTCAAAATAAAAAGAACGAGCGCCATCCCGATGGGTTTTGATTTCTTTTACGACTTTTGCCCCGTGGTGCTTGATGTGCGCGTACCATTCGTCCACATCATCTAGGTTAGGAACAAAGAATCCAATATGATTGAGGCTGCCCGGCTTGTGAAGGGGAGCGTCCGCTTGATGAAGCGCTAGGTTATCAAGACCGGGGCCATCAGAGTCAAGGGAGGTTACGTAAACGGTCTTAGGATCGGGCTCCCACTCCACCTGCATTTTCATGACCTTGCAGTAGAATTCCTTTGAGGCTTGAGCATTTCGAACATTCAGGGCTACGTGGCGCATTCCTAGTGTTTTCATTCACCTTCATTTTAGCATCGTTTTCGTGTAAAATGAACCCATGAAGAAAGTTACTGTTTATTCAATGCTCAATTGTCCCTACTGTGTGAAAGCCAAGGCGCTTCTGACTCAACGAGCGGTTCCCTTTGAGACCGTGATGATTGATGATTGGTCTGATCAAGCCTGGGACGATTTCGTGAAAAAAAGCGGAATGAAAACCGTGCCCCAAGTCTATGTCGATGGAAACCTCATTGGGGGTTACAGCCAGCTTGCCGAAGTGGATGCAAAAGACCAGCTTGCAAGCTTGAAGTAAGCACCACCCTAAGCTTGGAATCGGGTGACGTACCCGCATCGCTGGCAAAGGGGATTTATTAATTTTCGATTCAGAAACCCAGTTAAAATTTCTTTTGCCTGGGGTGAGTCGAGAATTTCGCTGACGGATTGGTTCTGAATTTTACCGAGTGGAATTTTTCCTTCTTTGTCCAAACAGCAGGGCACGACCGTGCCGTCGACCAGAATCCCAAAGTGATTGCGCAGCCCATAGCAGGTTCCCTTAGAGCCAAGCTCCGGGAGGTCAAGGTCTGGCCATTTGAATTCTGTATCGTAGTGGACGTAGAGCCGATTTAAGAGTCTATGGCTTTTTTGATCGCGGACATCGGTTACATTCGGGAAGGGGACGCCGAACCGTTCTTCAATCTTTTCTTGAATCAGTCGATTACTGGAGCGAGAACTGTCGGGAGACTCCAAGTTCCAAAGTCTAAAATTAAGATACAAATCTGGCCGTCGAACAAATGCATTTTCGACAAATTGAAATACCTTCTCCAAATATTCGCTAGGATCTTTATCTGGAAAATTATCATTAAAGCTATGAAGAGAGAAATTCACCTGTCGGATCGAGGGGTGCAGAAGGAGTTCTGCTCGTTTTTCGGTAAGCAGCACTCCATTTGAAACGAAAAAAACGGGAACTTGGAAGTGTGAGCAGATTTCGAGCATCTCGGCTAATTTGGGGTGAACTAAGGGTTCCCCCATGAGGTGAAAGGTAACTTGTTCGGTAAGAGGGGCGACTTCACTGATGATTTTTTCAAAGAGTGAAAGTTCCATGATTTGTTTTGCGCGAATGACTTCGGGGCAGAAGCTGCACTGGAGATTGCAGATATTGCTGATTTCAATATTCACTTTATGAAAGCGCTTTGCCACGGCTGAGATTTAACACAATCCGGACTTGTTTCGTCTTCTTTTTTACGGATAGAATGAGACCATGATGGGAAAGGTTTCACTCGGGTTTATAGCAACCCTCTTTTTTATGCTGGTATTTGGTTTTGCCTCGTATGAATTTGCCGGGGTTCTCCAGTATTCAGTTCCGGTATTCCCAAAAGAGAGCTTGAAATTACTATCGATTTTACTACTTTTCCCCCTGGCCTCTGAGCTGATTCTGAGGGGGCTGATCTGGGGAATCTCAATTAAATTGCTACGAAATGAGTGGGTTGCATTCATTGGAACGGCCATCCTTTTTGTAGCGCTACAAGGTTTTCGGGAGGTGTCTTACCCTGTGATTTCTGCTTTTGGGATCGCACTGCTTTGCTCAGGTATCAGGCGGCATCTGGGATTATCTGCAACGATTTTCGGTCACTTAGCCTTCGTTTTAGGTTTTTGGTTCGGTTCTCTATAATATTTGTAGATTAAATCTCTGTCTCTTCGATACACTATATAGGTCTCGCTCCGAAATGGATTTCGGAAAGGATGATTTATATGCGGAAAAATGGATTTTTCCAGGTGCTTGGTTTGATGTTTTTACTCTCTGCCTGTGGGCAAGCAGAGCCTGAATCAAATGGTGTGCTCACCGTAATTCAGAATAAGGCAGTCGTACTGCATGATTCAATCCAGCAAAAAGAGGTTTGTAAAAACCAATACTGCGAACCCAATTATACGCTCTATGCAAATTTTGGTCGGAAGCGATCGCCTCCGCATTCTGATCCCGTTCCGATTCCGATAGTAAATCCGCCAAATGCCGATGTCCCTCCGGTATCGAGTATTGGGACGAGTGGCGATTTATACGATTATGCTAAGAACATCATGAATACGGCCGAAGCCTGGAGTGTGACGGAGGGCGACCCCGAGATCATCGTGGCTGACATTGATTCAGGGATGGATTTATCACACCCTGATTTGGTCGCGAACCTTTGGACGAATCCCAAAGAGAGTGCTGCTGATCCAGGAGTGGACCATGATGGAAACGGATATGTAAACGATCTTCATGGGTATGATTTTTATGCAAACAAACCAGATCCCATCGATGAAAATGGTCATGGAACCCATACTGCCGGCACGATTGCGGCCGTGAGAAACAATCAAGGAGTGATTGGGGTTGCTCCTCGAGTAAAGGTGATGCCACTTCGATTTCTGGGGCCCGATGGTCAAGGGGGAACCGACGGAGCCATTCAG
The DNA here is from genome assembly GCA_903858975.1 of Oligoflexia bacterium. GTDB lineage: Bacteria > Bdellovibrionota > UBA1018 > UBA1018 > CAIMNF01 > CAIMNF01. The sequence continues at coordinate 5,353 of CAIOKW010000179.1, forward strand.
GCGATCTATTACGCGATTCATATGGGAGCACGGGTGATTTCCGCATCTTGGGGTGGGGGCGGTTTTAGTTCTCTCCTGGCTCAGGCGGTGAAGGATGCTGAGGATGCGGGGGTTGTTTTTGTTGCCGCCGCAGGAAATGACGGCCGTGATATCTCACGCTTCCCAACCTATCCCGCAAGCTTTCCGAACGTGCTCACAGTGGGGGCAACGACAGCTGCGGATCAGCTCGCCGGCTTTAGTAATTTCGGCGTGAACTCAGTTCTGATTGCGGCTCCGGGAGATCGCATTTACAGCACTTACTTGCATCAAAGTTATGCAACGATGTCGGGAACCTCGATGGCAACTCCTCAAGTTTCAGGAGCCGTGGCGCTAGCGCTCAGTAAAAATAAATCTTTGATGCCAAAGCAAATCAGAAGCGCAATTTGTGGGACTGCGGATCCGATCTCCACTTATGGAACGCAATGTGGACGAATCAATGTGGGGCGTTTTTTGAAATCAATTTAAAGTTTTACGTGAGGGCTTTGTTCCGAACTTCAGGATTGGATTTCATGTATTGCACTAAGGTTTCAGCGTAGGATGCGAAGTTGGGACATTGAAGCCCTGAGCCTTCTAATTGCTCCGTAGTCACTGAGACATCGTACTCGGTTGGATGAACGAAGTAATCAAGCGATGAGCGCGGAATTCCTAGCCAGTTTTCGAGCCCTGGAATTTTCCCCACAGCAAATTTTGCTAAACCTTTGGGGAGTGGGATTTCGATGAGGCGTTTTCCGCAAGCCTTCGCAAGAGTTTGTACCACCTCTGCGATCGTCAGTGGGCTTGGGTCTGCAAGCTGAAACGTTCTTCCGATGGATTCAGGCTTCTCGGATAGGTAGGCCATTGCATCGATGACAAAATTACTGGGGACGAGATTAATGGAATACTGAGTGGGGTCTCCCAGTTGGGGGAGGACCGCATACTTCCCTTGGCGCAAGAGCCACTGAACTACAAAATAAGGGCCATCGTATTTCTGTGTCTCGCCAGTGCGACTATCGCCCACTACGATGGATGGGCGATAGATCGTTGCCGGAAGTCCTGAATTCATTCTTTCTCGTACGAGCAGTTCTGCTTCATATTTCGTTGATTCATAAAAGTTATTGAAAGACTGCCCTTTGATGAGATCGGTCTCTAAAAATCGTCCAGATGAGCGTCCACTGACGTAGCAAGTGCTGACATAGTGAAAGTGTTTTAGGTGAGGGAGTGTGGGAAGCAGGTCTAGTACATTTCGTGTTCCATCGACGTTGATGAGTTTTCCTAGAGATTCACTCACGTTCAGATCGTAGACAGCGGCAAAATGATAAACCTGATCCACCTCAGCAAGTAGAGACGGGTTCGTGATTTGAAGTCCTGAAACAGTGATATCGCCCTCAATTAATTGAATGCGGTTTTTGGCGCCAGGGTTTCGCTTCTCGAGTTCCTCTAACTTTAAGTGAGCGAGGTTCAGAAATTTAGCCTGAACGAGACATAAAAATTGAGCATCGGTTTTACGGAGGATTCGATCGATAAATTCGGTGCCGAGAAAGCCAGGAAAACCTGTAAGTAAGCGCATCTGCTTAAAATATCGATAAAGGTGTATAAAAGAAAGTGTTCGTTAGGGGCGTCACCTAAGTGTTTAAATCATATAAATTCAATGGCTTGAGTCATTGGTTTAAGTTGCCTTGAACTAATACTCTTGACAAGGCACTTTGGGACTTGCTATGGTTTAAGGATGCTTGAACTACCGACCCACAAAAGAATACTCATTGAGGCCCAGGATCTTGTTCAGCGGCACGGTTTCTTTGGTTTAAGTCTTCAGGACTTAGCCGATCGAATCCATATTCGAAAGCCGAGCCTTTACGCGCACTATGACTCAAAAGAGAAGCTCGGAGTAGCTCTGGTGCAGGACTATCGAAAGCAGTTTTTGGCTTGGACTGGGGAGGTAGCAAAACTTCCTCAGGTTGAGCAGTTTCAAGCCTTTTTGCACGTTTTTGAAGATTACCTTGCTAGCGGGAAGGTTTGCCCACACTCGGCGCTCAGTCTTGACGGACCCCATCTACCTCCGACGATTCGTGAGGCTTCTCTAGAGTTCTATGGAGCCCAGGTGAAGTGGCTTTCTGATCTGATTGAGTCGGGGAAAGTAACGGGTGCTTTTTCAAACTCACAGGAATCAAACCTACTGGCTGCCCGGATTCTGCAGCAAATGGTGGGAGCCCAGTTGTTGGCAAGAATGACGGGAACTCGTGTGGTTTTTGATCAGGCTCGTATCGAACTGACGCAATCCTTGGTCCGAGCTCAGTAACTAACTCGCCGCAGCATGCCCCTCCTCTTAGATACCCATATATTTTTGACTCCCTCCGCGAAATTCTTGTCATCCCCGATTTCTCGGATTACTTTCGAGGAACTCAGTGTTCGAGGTAGCTTTACTGGCCTTTAATTTTGGGTATCAGTATCGATAACAAAACCTCAATTTGAGGGGGGGATCTATGAAAATTGTTAGTTTATTGATGTGTGCATTCTTGATGAGCTCTAGTGCCCACGCATCTGTTTTTCCAAGCTCTAAATCATTGTCTTTAGAATCAGCTGTTGCGGGTAAGAAAGTTTCTTACTACGGCGGACCGGTAATTGGTCACGCTAAAGTTTACACTGTTTTCTGGGGCGCGAATATCAACGCTTCTGTAAAAGCTGCGATGCCTACATTCTACGCAGGAATCGTAGACAGTACTTATATGGACTGGTTGAGCCAGTACAACACCAACGTAAACGCAGTGGATGGTCGTATGGGAACGAACCAAACTGTAGGTCGCGGAACTTACGGCGGAACCATCACAATCACTCCTGTAAAAGCTAAAGCAGCATCAGTTTCGGATGAAGAAATTCAAGCTGAATTAGAGCGCCAAGTAGCTGCAAAAGTACTTCCAGCGCCTACAGCTGATACGCTTTACATGATCCATTTCCCTGCAGGAATGAAAATCACTATGTCTGATGGAAACGGCGGAAACGCGACTTCTTGTCAGCAATTTTGTGCATATCACTTTGGATTCAAATCTAAAGCAGGTCCAAACATTTATTACGGTGTAATGCCAGATCTTAGCTCTATGGCGTGTTCTATGGGTTGCGGTATGGGATCACTTCTCGATCGCACCACGATCTCTTCTTCACACGAGTTGATTGAAGCGGTAACTGATGCATTCCCAACTCCAGGCAGCACTCCAGGCTTTCCACAAGCATGGAACACTACCGATGGTATGGAAATTGGCGATCTTTGCCAAAGTTCAACAGGTAAACTTCAAGTGGGCTCAACTCAGTTCACCATTCAACAAGAGTACGATAACCAAGCCGGTGCTTGTACTAAAGGTGATTACGTGAGCAGTGCTCATCGCTAAGCGATAGTAATTTAGGTATTAGAAACGGGAAGCGCCTTTGGCTCTTCCCGTTTTTTTTTAGGACCAGGGGCATTGAGTGATGGATCAGAAACAGAATAGAATGGGCGTTGGACTTTTAGCGGGAGCTTCTACGGGGATCTTTTGGGGATTGCCCTTTCTCGTGCCACAGCTTCTAAAACACTATAGTGCTAGCGACATTGCTTTTGGACGCTTCTTTTTCTTCGGAGTAGTGAGCCTCTTCTTTATACCTCAAGTGGTGAGAATTCTCCGTTCATTGGGGCGTAAGGATCTCTTAAAAATTGTGCTCTTAAGCGCAAGCGGCTTTTGGTTTTACTCTGACCTTCTTTTTTGGGCAATTCAAAGAACGGATGGGGTCATCGCTTCTCTTATCCTAGGATTACTTCCGATCACGATCCCTCTTTTTACTCCGGGTAAACGAAGAGGGGGAGCGCAGTTCTACCTTGGCCTTCTCTTGATTTTGGTGGGCTTACTGAGTCTCTTTTGTTTTCCAATTTTGAGCGGAATGCGTGAGGTGAGACATCCTGCACCGATCGGGATCTTCGCGCTGCTGGTCTGTTTAGCGCTTTGGACCACGTTTGCGATCTCTAATTCTCGCTTCCTGCAGTCTCATCCCGAGATTCCCAAGAAAGATTTCTCAAGCGTCATGGGAATCCTTTCTTTGTTATTTATGACTCCGATCTTTTTGACCGGGGTGAACCTCGTCGAGTTTACGGGGCGCACGGAGTTTCCGCTCTATTTGCTTTGTTCCATAGGGCTTGGTTTTGGGTCCTCGTGGCTCGCCAATTGGCTTTGGAATATTTGCTCATTCTATTGTCCGTCTGAAATCTCAGGGACACTCCTCGTCTTCGAAACCATATTTGGTCTTTTGTACAGTTTTGGATTTGAGCATCGACTTCCATTTGGATTTGAATTCACTTCAATCATTTTGTTTTTGGGGGGCGTGCTCTTGTCCGTGACAGCCCAGATCAAAGCGTCCCGCTGAGGACTTGCATCAAGGATGAATTGTCCCAAGCGTGGAGTGCCTCGCTTCTGCAGTTCTTTTGGCCCTGGCCTAAGCTTTGCTCCCTAAGGCGTAGGTCCTGAAGGAGGGATCTCGTTATGAAGCAACAAAGTCAAGGTGCCGACTGGAGTGATTTAAAATCAAAAATTAAAACAAAGTGGGCGAAGATTCCCGATACTGAGTTAGAAGGCCTCCAAGGCAAGATTGATAATTTGGCTGGGAAAATTCAAAAAGCATATGGAGTTCCCAAGTATCAAGCACAGCAGGAAGTGGATGATTTTAAGAAAACCTTAAAGTCGAAGTGAGGGAATATGTGGACCTTTTCAGTAGTCTTGATTGGCATTTGGCTAGTCGCGATGATGGCGAATTACACCCTGAACGGGTACGTCCATGTGCTTTTTGCACTCGCATTGATTTTGATGATTGCGAAAGTCATTCGAAGCGAAAGGAAGCGATTACGCTAGAGCCCTTCCAATGATAGCCCCCTGTGAGACGCTTGCTTGAATGAGGAAACCACCGGTGGGTGCATCCCAATTCAGCATTTCTCCACCGCAGTAAATCCTTGGAAACGCTTTTAACTGAAAATGATTTGTAAGTTCACTCAAAGCCAAGCCGCCTTTAGATGAGATGGCTTCTTTGAGTGGACGTGCAGATTTCAAATGGACAGGGAACTTCTTCACGTAGTCGATTAGCATGGAAAGATTTGCCTTCACTTCAGGGGGTGAGTGGTGAAAGAGAAGACTTTCCGAGGCTTCGGGTAGTGCGAGAAACTTTTTTACTCTTCTCATGGGAGAAAGATTTTCCTTGGTGCGGCTGAGTTTCTCTAAAATCTGAGAGTGGGAGAGGTCGGGCTTTAAATCAAGGGTCGCAGGCCCCGGAATTCCGCAGAAATAAACGGGTGTCCCTTCAATGCCATACTGAGTGATCACGAGCTCACCGCGCTTCGTGCCGCGGGTCGTGGTGAGATCAACTTTTTTAAGTGGTTTACCTTCGCTTTCCTTGAGGAAGGCAGCCGCCCATTCGATCTCATAACCTACGTTACTCGCCTGAAACGGAAGGACTTCTAAACCTTTTGATCGGAAGAGTGCGGGCCAGGTTGGGGTTTCTTCTTCCCAGCTTCCACCGCCCAAGAACGCCGCGACTTTATCAAATCGAAAAAACTCAATTCCTTTCGTCTCTTGATTCTTAAAAGAGAGATCAATCCCATCTGCTGTGGAATGGAAGTCATTGAGTTCATGCTGGGAGTGAAATTGAACCCCGTGCGACTCAAGGAAGAAGAGCCATTCCTTTAAAAGTCTCGATGCTTTCATCTCTTTCACAAAATATCGATTAGAAGTTCCGATGAAGGTTTCAAGGCCGAGTGAGGTCTCAATAAAGCTAACCCAGTCTTCGGGTCTGTATTGCGAGAGCAATTCGGTCCAAAATGCGTGATCCCAGCCTTCATAGTGATGAGCAAACTCAAGGGGAGGGAGGTGGTGTGAGATATTTAGGCCAGAGCTTCCTGCGATCAGCAGTTTTCGACCGAGTCCAGATCGTTTTTCAAAGACATGGATTTCTGAAGATTTTTTTTGAAGTCGCTTCTGTTCTAAAATGAGCTCAGTTGCGGCCATTAAGCCCGCGGGACCAGAACCTAAGATCGCTATTCTCGTCACTTGATCGGCCATTAGCCAGCCTGTAAGTCGGAGCTCGAGCTTCCATCCAGAGTGCTTTTCAGCTTTTGAACTGAGGCGCGGAGGGTGGTCGCTTGTTTTGAGAGTCGATCAGCAGCAGCTGAGGACTCTTGGGAGGCAGTCGTATTTTGATTGGTGATCTGATTCAATTGAATCATTGCCTTATTAATTTCAATTACGCCGCGCGATTGTTCCTGCGAGCCCGCGGTGATTTCGCTCACCATCTGACTCACATTCATGGCGCCATCTACAATTTCGTCCAGGACCTCACCGCATTCGCGGGCCACTTGAGTGCCTGCAGAAACTTTGTCCTTACCGATGCTCACAAGTCGCTCTACCTTCGATTTGGTTTCTTCGACGATGGATTCTACTCGGCTAATACTTCGATCGAGAATCTGGGTGATTTCGGAAGCCGCGGTCCCACTCATTTGTGCGAGATTCCCGACTTCTTCTGCTACGACTGCAAAGCCTTTTCCGTGCTCTCCGGCTCTTGCTGCTTCAACAGACGCATTAAAGGAAAGGAGCTTCGTTTGAAATACGATTTCATTAATGACTTTGGTTTTATTTCCAATATCAGCAATGAGTCGTACGATTTCAGACATTTGGCGATTGCTCTCATCAATCTGAGTCATAATGTTTGCATTGCTCTCATCAATTTGTTCAATCGACGTGATCATATCTTTCACGACGCCTTTTCCTTTTTCGGCATTGTGCTGACTTCCGGTCGCAACCCCTTGGGATTTGCTCGCATTTTCTGCGTTTCGGCTGACCATCGCACTCATTTCTTCCATTGAAGCTGAGGTTTCCTCGAGTGCCGCGGCCTGTTCGCTGACTCCTGAATTCAGTTGAATGCTGGTCGAGGCGATCTGAGATGACATGGCAGCTACCTCTTCTGCGGTTTCAGAGAGACTATTGGCAAGATCTGAGAGACCTTCAATGGGTTTTCTAATTACCATAAAGGCGAGAAAGAGGGCAGTCAGGGTAATGAGGCTTCCCCAAAGGACAATATTTTGAGTGGAAGCTTTTACGCTCTGTTTGACGGGAGCAAGACTCGAGATAATGGTGAAGGTTCCTCGGATATCCCCGTCCTTCATGTCTTCCATGGCATAGCCCAAAATGTCTTTACCGTTTTTCCAAGGACTGGTGCTTGGATGTCCATGACAGGTAAGGCAGCCTTGAGTTTGGGAAATTCTGACGGGGCGGGTAACTCGAATCTGCTGCCCATCAGCTGTAATTTCAACGTGTTCTGTTTGGGATGGATCGGCCCTAAATTTTTCAATGAGACGGGTCTCAACCTCGTCTGCTTGATTTTCCTTATTACGAGGATGATCTGAGGCCACTCGAAATTTATAGTTTTCTTTGTCGGCACCGATTTCGCCAATTTTGAAAGCAGCAAAGATAGGAACGCTTTTCAGAACTTTGAGTTTTTGATCGTCAGAAATCTTGCCGTCCGGGAATTTATGCAGGGTCTCCGTAACGACCGTATCCAGTGTGCCCATTTGAGCTACATAGCTAGCCCCCACTTCGAGGCGAGATAATATTGCACCTGATTTTTCAATCAGGGCTTCTTCTCCATTGCTATTCATTTTTTTGGAGGAGACGATAATCGCAGCTGCGGTACTGACCAAACAAGCGACCGCGATTGTCAACAGCATGCGATTTCTAAAGTTGAGTTTCACGGAATATTCCCTCCTCGGGCAAAGTGTTTCTCTCTCGTCGGCATTTTTTCCATTTATCTAAATGCCGTTTGCAGCCGATTTGGGTGTTATTTGCGACTGAAGGGGTGTGTTAATCTTGTGCGTTAAATGGTTTTTGTGTAAAATAAAGGATGTTTAAAGAATAATGTCTGAAAGGAGGTACCCATGTTGCGGTCGGTTAAAAACGGAGTCGATGCAGTGGTGTTGGATTTGGGCGGAGTGATTGTGAACCTCGATTATGGTCGTAGTCTAAGAGCCTTTCAGGCCTTGATTCCCGAACTTGATCCGGGAACCTTTTGTGGGAAGGAGCATCAGCTTCCGTTTTATTCCAGGTATGAGGTAGGCGCGATTTCGAGTGAAGAGTTCTATTTTGATCTCATGCAATACTACGGGGTGAAGATAGACTTCGAAACTTTCTGCCAATCATGGAATGCCATGATTCTCGATTTGCCCAAGAATCGTTGGCAGCGCATCTCTCGCCTTTCGGCATCGACGCGATTATTTTTGTTTTCCAATATTAACTCACTCCACGAAAAACGGCTCTATGAAGTTCATCAAGAGATTAGTGACACTCCCTTTGACTCGATTTTTGAAAAGGTTTACTTTTCTCACCAGATGGGTATGAGGAAGCCGGATCCAAAAGCTTTTCAGAGAATCTTGGATGAGAATCAGCTCACGCCTGACCGGACTCTTTTTATAGACGATAGTGAGCACCATGTGGAGGGTGCTCGTTCGATTGGAATTCGAAGCTACCAGCTTAAACTTGGTCAAACACTTGAGGAGTTACTAGCCGAGCTTGGGTTCTAATTTAGTTTTTTTCGAAAGGGGATCAGGTCGCGTAATCGAGCATCACGCATGTAGAGGGCGCCCCAAATCATCACGCCAAAGAGAGCTTGTAGAGCAACGCCTTCTTGCATTCTCATGTGGGTTGCAATGGCTCCGCCTAAATATCCGGTCAAGAGGATTGCCCCTAAGACAGCGGTCTGTGGGATGAGGTAGGTAATGATCGATAGGGCTTCCATGAAGCCCACCTTGATGAGGCTAGCCTCAGGCCAGCCAAAGTGATTCCAGCCTTGCATCATTTCAGGTCCACCGCGAAACTTCATAGAAGCACTCATGATAAAGGGAAGGGCCATGAGAATGGAAAGGGCGAGGCCAAGGTTTGCGATCTTCGACTTTTTAATTTGGGTGTTCATTGGATTCCTTCGGTTTATGGATTAGAAATGGCGTCTCCTAGAGGATTCGAACCTCTGACCTTTAGCTCCGGAGGCTAACGCTCTATCCAGGCTGAGCTAAGGAGACTTAAAAACTGAGCCTAAGGGTAATGGTTAAATACTTGGGGGCCTTTTGCAACTATTCAGGTCAGTTAATCTTGAGTTTCTTTAATTGGGGTCTCGACTGTAAGGGTTAAAAATGTAAGGATGCTTTTACTCCATGACTGAGCAACGACTTAAGAGTGGTCGCCGGCGTCGCGCGCGAAGGCCCGATCACACCGCTCCATCCCAACCGAATGCTAATGGCGAAGCCAAGGGCGATGTTCCGTCACGTCCTCACCGTCACCCGAACAAATCGGATGGTCTGGAGCAGCGGTGTATCCGTCAATTTCCGCGTGCCGTTCTCATGCGGGGACGGCAATATTTTCAATCCGACAGTGTTTCTGATCCGACACAAATGGGAGAGGCGTTTTCACTGACCGTACTCGGTCAAGGCCAACGCTATTCGGTCTGGATCGATTTCTCTCAAGCGGCAACTTCGAGTTCGATCGAAGCGCGTTGTACCTGCCCGTATTACGAAACGGCCGGGCTTTGTAAGCATCTTTGGGCTTCGATCATTAAGCTCGAGCGTTCAGGTCTCTCTGCAAAAGTACCGGGTACCGGTCCGCTGAGAGTGTTGCGAGAGGGAGGGCGGCCATCCAATCGAGTCGTGATTACTCCGAAGGCGATCTTTGGGCCGGCTGCGGCCTCTCAATCCCCAGCGGAGGCGACTAATGCTTGGATCGAGAGGCTCGATCAGATTCAAGGCAAAAATGGCAGATCCACCCATGCAGGGAACTCGCTTGCAGGTAATATGCTCGCCGCATTTGTGATTCATGCGGCAGAAACGGTTTCGACTGGAAAATTGGTTTTGGATTTCTGGTGTCGTCGCCGAGGAAGTGGAAAAGACGCAGGTCCTTTACGTCCTGACCGTGCCCCTGACCGAGATCTTCAGTTGCTAGAGAGTCCGCGGGATCAGGAGTTAGTCGCGCTTCTTATGCGTACTTGTGATCCGAAGGTGGTTTCCACGTTTGGGCGTTCTTGCACTCGTTTTACGGTGGACCCTATCGTCGAAACGCAAATTCTTACCACTTTGACAGGATCCAGTAATGCATTCCTTTCGCGTTCACCCAATGGTTCTCCAGACAACGCAGACCGACCACTCCGAATGGATCGCGGGAAGCCTTGGGAAACCGAATTGGTCATTGAGGATCTTGGAAATCGATATCGTCTCGAAGGGTTACTGAAACGAGATCAAGAAACAAAAGCGGTGAGTGAGCCTATTTGTTTCTTCAGTTCAGGATTGATCCTTTTTGGCGAGCAGATTGGACGTCTTGCTGAACCTCGCCATGCTCGATGGCTTAAAAATTTACGTGCGGGAGAGTTCTTAGTTCCTCGTGATCAAGTAGATGCGTTTGTGAAGCGCATTCTCACTGATGCGAGCGCACCACCGGTCACATGGCCTGAGGGGCTTCAGTGGAAGAAAAGTCTCATTCAGCCCGTGCCTCATGGCGTTTTTCTTCCGCTCGGCAATGATCCTTCCACTGGACGAATGACTTTGACGGTGAGCTTTGATTACGCCGGCCAAAAGATTTCTCTCGCAGATCCTTCTGAGAGTGTGGTGGACGTTGAGAATCGCCAAGTTCATGTTCGAAATCGCGAGTTCGAAGAAGCAACCCTGAATCAAGCGCTTGAAATCTTACGAGACCCATCGGGGGCGATTCCGATGAATGATTTGCAGAGATCCTCTACGGAGCTCAGTGAAAACGGTTGGATTATTTTTATTGAAAGTCAGCGTGTGATTCTGGCTGAAGACTTTGCGTTGAATGTCACTTCTTCGACCGACTGGTTTGATGTGAGCCTTGCGGTATCGTTTGGTGGCAATCCCTTACGAAAAGAAGAAATTCTTGCAGCGCTCGAATCAAAAAGCTCGAGCATTCGACTGAAAGACGGATCCATCGGATTTTTGCCTGAAGAGTGGTTGGCTCGCTATGCAACCCTGCGGGGCTTGGGCGATGCGAGTGAGCCGGGTTCACTCCGTTTTGAGAAGAGTCAGGGCTTGCTGCTGAATGCGGCACTCGGTGATGATGATGATGTTCACGGAGATAAGGGATTCGACGCTTTTCGAAAGCGAATCTTGAAGTATGACCTCACCAAAACAGCCAAAGCGCCCACGGGATTTAAGGGAAAGCTTCGAAGTTATCAAAAGGAAGGGCTCACATGGCTTACTTTCTTAATATACTTTGATTCGGGTGGTGTGCTCGCGGATGACATGGGGCTCGGTAAAACCATCCAAGTGCTTGCATTTTTGCTATCTCGCAAAAAGGACTCTAAACTTCCAAGCCTTGTTGTGGCTCCTAAAAGTTTGGTATTCAATTGGATCGATGAGGCAAAGAAATTCGCTCCAACGCTTAAGGTAGTGCACTACGTAGGTGAGGGGCGCAAAAAGCTTGCTCAGGAAATCGGTGATGCAGATCTCCTCGTCACTACTTATGGTACGCTCCGCTCCGACATCGAAAAGCTCCGAGAACAAGAATTCGACGTAGCGATCATTGATGAGGCCCAGTTTATAAAGAATCCTAAGTCCCAGGCGGCGATTGCGTGTAAGCGCTTGCGAGCAAAGCATCGCATCGCTCTAACCGGGACACCGATTGAAAACTCAATTCAAGATCTGCTTTCGATTCTCGAATTTACGAATCCGGGACTCTTGCGCTTCTCGGCTGGCGAAAATGCACCGAAGGACGTGGAGGGTGCCCTTGCGCGACTTCTTCGACCTTTCATGCTTCGACGTACAAAAGAAGCGGTGCTCACGGAACTTCCTTCGAAGTCAGAGCAGGTTCTTTTCTGTGAAATGAGCACCGAAGAGGCGGAATATTACTCAGTGATTCGAGAAAAGTATCGCGAGTCGATTGAGCAGTCGGTCGCTAAAAATGGCTTAGCAAAATCAAAATTGCATGTGCTTGAGGCATTGCTGCGATTGCGCCAAGCGGCCTGCCACGCAGGGCTCATTGACGAAACCAAGCGCGCCGAACCGAGTGCGAAGCTTGAATTGCTCCTTTCTCAAATTAAAGAAGTGATTGCCGAGGGGCATAAGGCACTCGTGTTTTCACAATTCACGAGTTTACTCTCCATCGTTAAAACTGCACTTGAGGCTGATGGCATTTCTTATGAGTATTTAGATGGGCAGACGGTAGACCGAAAATCACCTGTAGATCGCTTTCAAAACGAAAAAGGGTGCCCTGTTTTCTTGGTGAGTCTAAAGGCCGGTGGAACGGGTCTTAATCTGACCGCCGCTGATTATGTTTTTATCCTCGATCCGTGGTGGAACCCTGCCGTGGAAGCGCAAGCCATTGGTCGCGCGCATCGTATGGGTCAAACACAAAAAGTTTTCGCCTACCGATTGGTTGCGCGCGGAACGGTTGAAGAGAAGATTCTCGAGCTCCAAAAGAAGAAGAAAGACCTGGCTGAATCCATCATCTCTGAGGACAAAGACTTTATGAAAAAGCTGTCTAAAGAAGATTTAGCGAAGCTCCTAGCCCCTTAAGATGATTTAAAGCATCAATGTTTGAGTTAAGGATGCCTTAGTCGAGAGAGAGGCTTGTCTTGTATTGGAAATATTAAAAAATGGAGTGTTAAATAAAAAAATGGCGTCCCCACGGGGAGTCGAACCCCGGTCGCCGCCGTGAAAAGGCAGTGTCCTAGGCCTCTAGACGATAGGGACGCATAGAAAATATAGAGGAGCTATTTTTCTAGCCGAGAATCTGGGTTTAATCAAGAGGAATTTGTGGGAATTGAGTTTTTCTTCCGGGCGACGAAATTGTCCAGTATTGTCATAGATTTGTCAGTGTATTGTTAAATAAAACGAGTAGAATGTTCACTATGAGCGAAATTAAAAAAAGAAGCATCAATCCCCTGGCCTTAGTACTGGGACTTTCGGCGGTACTGTTTGGTTTTTTTCTCATCTTCTCCTTTGTCTATTTTTTCGTAAAAGGCGGAGACAATTGGAAAGAGGGTGATAAGCAAAAGATGTTCTCTGACAAAGGCGAATATGTGGCTGTGATTGAGCTGAAGGGCGTCATCATGGACTCTAAGAAGATCCTTAGAAACTTGAAGGATGCGGATGAGGACAAAGAGATTAAAGCAGTCGTGCTTCGAATGAACTCACCTGGAGGAGCGGTCGCTCCTTCCCAAGAAATTTATGAAGCCGTGAAGAAGTATAAAAAACCACTCGTGGTTTCAATGGACAGTGTCGCGGCATCGGGCGCATTTTACGTTGCATCGGGTGCTAAGAAAGTTTTTGCAAACGCGGGAACACTCACGGGCTCTATTGGTGTGATCATGGAGTTTATGAATTTGAAGAAACTCTATGATTGGGCAAAGGTTGAGCGTTTCTCGGTAAAGACCGGAAAGTTCAAAGACAGTGGCGCGGATTATCGTGAGTTACTCCCGGAAGAAAAAGAGTATTTTCAAGGACTCGTCATGGATACCTTAATGCAGTTTAAGGCTGCGGTCGGTGAGGGACGTAAGATGACACCAGACGAGGTCACTGCGGTTGCAGATGGACGCGTGTTTACCGGAGTTCAAGCGAAGAAATTAAAGTTAGTCGATGAAATTGGAACCCTCGATGATGCCGTAGATTACATCGCAAAAGAAGCAAAGCTGAAAGGGAAGCCAAAACTGGTTTATCCCGCGAAGAAATCCAGAGGACTTCAAGACCTGATCTTAGGCGCGAAGGATGATGAGGGTGGATTTGAAGAAGAAGAAAAATCATTGATTGATCAAGTGGTCACGAAGCTTGCCGATCGCATCACAGGAGTAAAGGCATCTGGGGTAGAAGTATTACCTGCAGGCATTTATGTAATTTGGAATGGCTATCGTTAATTCAGGACAACAGGCAGCGCAGTCGTTAATTCGTTTAAGAGAACTTGCAGTTCAAGTTCTTGCACAAGTCTATAATACCAAAGACACACTCGATGAGGCGATGGGCCAGGTGCTTTCTCAGGCGAGTGCGAAGACTTTCCTTGATTTTGATCGTGCGTGGATTTTTGAGATCTGTTCAGGGGTACTTCGATACCGGGGTCGGATTGATTACATTATCGATACCTATTCATTAAAAAAGAAACCTACCGGTGAAATTCGCCGTTTTCTTCAAACAGGGGTTTTTCAACTCCTGGCTCAAGATGTTGCTTCAGCTCTCGCAGTTTCTGAAACGGTTCAGGCCATTCGGAAATGTGATGGGGAAGCGCCATCTAAGTTTGCGAATGCCGTTCTTCGAAAAGTAGCCGATTCCAGAGAAAACTGGAGAAATTGGAAAGTCACGGAGCAGTCTTCATTTGATGAGCAACTGGCTTGGAGTAGCCTCCCGGAATGGTTATTTAAGAAGCTCCGGAAAGAGCGCGGTTCGAGCTGGGTCTATGCGTTTTCAGAAGCAGTACTTACGCGTCCTCAGGTTTGGTATCGAACCGGTGATGAGCCGATGTTATTGGCTGACGGTTACCGTGGGAATGAGCCTCTTGGATATGTTCAGGATATCTCCAATCAACTTTTAGTAGAAGATGTAAAGAAATTCATGAAGGAGCATTTCAAAGGGGTTCCGAAGATTCTGGACCTTTGCTCTGCACCCGGTGGTAAGGCGCTGGGGCTTGCGGGCTCCGGTTATTCTGTGATTGCTACCGACCTTGATGAGGATCGTTTAGGACGCGTGCGTGAGAACAGCGCACGCTTAAAGCTGCAGGATAAGATTTCGATTCTCCCTCATGCTGAAGTTTGGGATTCGGATGAGAAGTATGACCTCATTTGGGTCGATGCTCCTTGTTCAAGTACGGGTATTATTCGTCGTCACCCTGAAATAAAATGGAACCGCACCTACAGTGACGTGGAAAAGCTGGTTCTAAAGCAAGAAGAGCTGATGGTGTGGGCTGGAAAGCACCTCACGGATCAGGGAGTGCTCATTTATTCTACCTGTTCACTGCTTCAAGTGGAGAATGCCGTCCCTGCAGATTTTTGGGGAAAGGTATTAGAGCGAAAGGAATGGGTACCTCAAAGTGAACCCAAGGGCGATGGAATTCAATCTGTTTTCATCGTAAAATCAGGCATTTAGCGCGCCCTCGATGATTACACTTAATTTGTTGAATATCGGGGTTCCTTTTGATAGCTTCCGCGCACTATGCGCACGCAAAACGGTATTCAGGTTAGTTTCATTTCGATCCTGTTAGGGATGCTCAGTTTGCATTCTAGCTCTCGAGCCGACACGTGGATTCCGGGAGGCGCTGAAGACCCGAAAGCGTTCAATGCTTCTTGGCACCCCACTCAATACCTTCATCGTTTTGATCAACTTCCACTCCAAGGATCAGTTGAAAATGAGCACATCCCTTGGGCTGATAGTTACTGGCCCATCCAGTTAGGGGGAATGGGGTATCGTTGGATGGATCATCATGATTCGAATGTTCAGATTCCTCAGACGTCAGAAGAACGGAAACGAGTTTTTTTCGAAATCCATCGTTATACCAAAGAAGAGCTCCTTGCCTTGTCCCCAGAGGCCCGTAGAAAGATCATCACGAATCTATCGCCACTCGAAAAATTTTCAATCTTCAAGGGAGACTACAATTACTCCCTGGTAGATCACTTTCAAAAGGACTCGGATCCATCGATTAGTTATTGGCAGGGTTACTGCCATGCTTGGGCGCCCGTTTCACTTCACTACCCTGAACCCGCTCCCGTCGTCAGAACCAATCCAGATGGAATTGAAATCCCCTTTGGTTCAGCCGATGTAAAAGCAGTGATGATTGCGAGTTATGCTGATCGCGTGAAGGTTTCATTGAATAACTTCTTAGACGGTTTTGGCCGAAGAGTCGGAAATATTCTGAAGAAGATAGCAGGAGCTCCCAGCCAAGATAAAGATGCGGTTTACGTCGGGAAGCGCTGTGGAAAACGGTTCATGTATCCGACAACGAAGATCGTCAATGGACAGGAACAGTTTACTGACTATAGCGACACCAACGGCATGACGAATGATGATTATATCAAGAGTCTCGGTTGGTTTCAGGAGAAAGCGATTGCCTTAAATTATCATCCCGATGGGGGACCGGATCCGAGGAATCCTGATTTTATCAATCAAGTGATTCAAAACATGAATGATCCTTCGTGCAGTGATGTAAACGCAGGAGCATTCCATATCATTATCGCAAATCAACTCGGAATCATGAAAGAGGGGTTTCAGTTTGATAAAACCCGGGATGTTGAGGTTTGGAATCAACCAGCATTTCGCTTTGATTCATCAATTGTGAAATGGCTTAATCCTGATCAGAGCTCGACACCAGGGACTGAACAGGTGGTTCAGATTAAAACGCGGATTTATTATGCCGATGATACCGATTACGGTTGGGCATTCTGGTTTCCTACACTTCCGAGTCTTTTTAGCCCGGACTCTAATCTCATGTCTGAATATGACAAATATCAAAAGCTACTAGTGAATCAGGGAGATATCGAGAAGCCAGGTCAGTACCCAGAGGGCATTATCGACTCCTCAGATTATGAGTACACCCTGGATCTGGATTCGAAAAAACAGATCATTGGTGGAAGTTGGATCAGCTTTGATCGGCCAGACTTTTTGTGGCTCTTCAAAAAAACTCAATTTACCGGCGAATACAAAGAATTAAATCAAGTTTACGAGCCCATACAATTACCGGACAACCAGCAGCAGCCTAGGCTCTAAGGTGCCAGCCTCGAGGTTTCGTAAACGCTAGAATTCCGAGGAACGATAAGGTTGCGCCGAGTCCTGAATGCTTTCTTCCAGCCCAAGGGAGGTAGGGGCTCACACGATCACAGCAATTGATGTAGGCCGTTCCTGAATTGACCTTGGAAAGTAGGTCTTGGGCGCGCTCTCGGTTTTTTGAGTAGACTGCAGCCGTGAGGCCATACTCAGAATCATTCATCAATTGGATCGCTTCTTCATCTGACTTCACTTTCATGACGCCAATGATAGGGCCGAAACTTTCATCTTTCATGACTTTCATTTGATGGCTTACATTGAGGAGCACGGTCGGTTCGAAGAATGCGCCCTTGCCTGGAATGCGTTTTCCCCCGCAGAGGAGCTTTGCACCATTTGAAAGTGCATCCGAAATTTGTGATTCCAAGAAGGCTGCCTGAGCGGGACGAGTGAGCGAGCCCTGTTGATGATTGCGGTCCATCGGGTCGCCCACCTTCAGTGACTTCACTTCCTGCTCAAATAGAGGAATGAAGGCATCGTAGACCTTCTCATGCACATATACGCGCTCAACTGCACAGCAGCTCTGTCCGTTATTGTAAAAGCAACCCTCTGCAACGGCATTGGCGACCTGCTTGAGATCTGCCACTTCATCCGTCACATAGAGCGGATCTTTTCCACCCAGTTCAAGGCCTACGGGGACGAGTTTAGAAGCCACTCGTTCAGCAATATGCTTACCGGTCTTGTAACTTCCGGTAAAGAAATAGCCGTCTAAAGGTAAATCAAGGAGGCATTCACCCACCTGGTAATCACCCAAGACTGCCGTGAATACTTCACGTGGCACTCCCGCTTCCTGTAGGAGGCGTTCAATATTTAATCCAGTGATCGTTGAAAATTCGGAGGGTTTATAAAGAACCGCATTTCCAGAGATGAGTGCGGGGATAAACACGTTGACACCCACTAAATAGGGGTAGTTCCAGGCAGAAATATTGGCAATGACGCCGAGTGGGTCAAAACTGAGAACTTCTTCGGTCGTGCCATCGATTCTCACTGGGTTTGGAGAAAGCCATTTCTCGGCATTTTCCAAAAAATAGCGAATACGGGTTCTAGCGCCATTCAATTCGTTCAGCGCTTCTTGGATGGGTTTACCCACTTCACGGGTGAGATCATGGGCTAGAGATTCTTGGTTTTTTTCGATCAAGTCATGAAAGCGCTTGATGCACTCGATGCGCTCGCGGATCGGGCGTTGTGCCCAGGCCCCTTGAGCGCGTTTCGCGCTCTCGTATTTATTTAAAACTGATTCTATTGTGTCCGCATTGATTTCTTGGATGAGTTCTTCAGTTGCTGGATTGATGAGTTTCATTTTAACCTCGCTAAGAAATAATTGATTAAGGGTTCAGGATCGATGACAGTTCCGCTCAGACTGTGAGAAAACTCAGGGTGCCACTGGACGCCCATCACAAAATGTTCATTCATTTGATTAAAATGGAATGCTTCGATGATTTGATCCGTAGGTGAAATTGCGTCAACGATGAGATTTTTTCCCAGTAATTTCACTCCCTGGTGGTGAACACTATTTACCGTAAGACTTGATTTTGAATAAATATCCCTGAGCAGGCTATCTTCAGTGCAGGTGACTTCATGGAAGATGCGGTCATATCGTTCGGCATTACGATGCTCTGTACTGGTTCCCGTTTCTAGGGTTAAGTCCTGATACATTTTCCCACCAAAATAGACATTGATGAGTTGGAAGCCCCTGCAGATTCCAAAAATCGGCTTTTTGTGGCGAAAAGCCCAGTCCATGATTTTGAGCTCGTACTGATCGCGATGAGCGTCGCCTGGCCATCGGCCGCCCTCAATGGGTGTTTCACCATAAGTTCCAGGAGCGATATCCGCTCCCCCCTGAAAAACAAATCCATCCATTTCTTCTAAAAACTGGGTGAGCTCATTCCAGGGGAGGTCAGGGAGTAGAATCGGCATCACGCCCTGACGAGAGAGAAAGCGACTCATATCGTGCTCGAAATAGCTGAGCTGTTTGTGTCCAAACACCGCGCGTGTCGGGTCGGGATACATGAAACAAGCACTCACCCCAATTTTAATCATGAAGTGGCCTTCTGATAGAGCTCAAAAAAATCCGCCCGGGCCACGGTTCGCTCATTGGATCCATGACAGGGATCTTTAATGGCAAGATCAGCGAGCTTCTCAAGGTGGCCGGCATTGACTCCTAAGTCTGAAAGCTTTGTTGGAATTTTGAGTTTTTGATTAAGCGCTTTAAGCCAAGCAATAAATCCTTCAGCAGTGGCATCCTTCAGTCCGATGGTTTTTGCAATCGTCACCATGCGGGAGCCAGAAACGGGGAGATTGAATTCCATTCCGTAGGGGATCATGACTGCGTTGGCAAGCCCATGGTGCATGTCTACGAGAGTGGAAAGTGGATGAGCAAGAGAATGAACAATGCCAAGCCCTTTTTGAAATGCAGTTGCCCCCATTAAAGCGCCCATCATCATTTTAGCCCGAGATTCTAGGTCTGGAGAGAGAGTTGCCTTTTCTAGGGATTCAGCAATCAAACGAATTCCTTCGAGGGCCACTCCGTCACAAAGGGGGGAGAATCCTTTTGACAAGTAAGCTTCAACACAGTGAGTGAGTGCATCCATTCCTGTGGTGGCAGTTACAAATGCAGGGAGTCCCATAGTGAGAGAGGGGTCAGCAAAAACTTTCTTCGCCATGAGGCGAGGTGAGAACAAAATTTTCTTTTCATGCGTGACATCATCAGCGATCACGGTTGAGCGGCCCACCTCGGACCCTGTCCCGGAAGTTGTGGGGACAGTCACAAAATAAGGAATCGCTTCAGTGACAAAACGATCTCCACCGAGAGCATCGTCATAGGCAAAAAGGTCGAGCGGATGATGAACCTTCAAAGCGATCGCACGAGCCACATCCATGCTTGCTCCGCCGCCAAATCCAACGATGGAATCACAGCCATTCTGATGAAAGACATCACTGCCCCGAAGAACATTTGATTTGACGGGGTTCTTAGCGATCTCAGAAAAGACCACCACCAGAAGACCTTGTGCCTTCATCAATCCGATCACATGATCAAATACGGGGAGTTGCGTGAGACCGGGGTCGGAAACCACTAAGACATTTTTCAATCCTTGTTCTTTTAGGTGTGGGCCTAGTTCATCAATCACACCATTTCCAAAGCGAATTGAAGTGGGAAAATTGTAGTTGTATCTTTGATTCCATTGATTAGACATATGTGTGTTTCCTTCTAAATAATTTCAAAATAACGTTTATATTCCCAATCCGTGACCGCCTTTGCGTGCTGTTTCCACTCCCATTCACGGGTACCTGCAAAGTGTTTTACGAAAGTTTCGCCGAAGAGCTCCAGGGCCACATCAGAGGTTTTAAATGCTTGGGTTGCATTCCAAAGATTGCTCGGGAGTATGCCATTAGAAACATTGCGGTAGCCATTGCCTTCGGTCATCTTTACATCAAGCTTCAATCCTTTTTTAATTCCGTACAGACCTGAAGCAAGGGCGGCAGCATGGGCGAGGTAGGGATTAGCATCACTTCCCACGACTCTAAGCTCAATTCTTGTGGATTTTGATCCTCCCGGAAGTGCACGAATACAAGTCGTTCGATTATCAATGCCCCAGGTAATCGTTGTAGGCGCCCAGGCACCTTCAACGAGGCGTTTAAAGGAGTTAATCGTTGGAGCATACATGGGAAGGACATGCGGCATACAATGCAGGAGGCCCGCAATGTAGCTCTCCATGAGCGGGCTCATCTTGTGATTTCCTTTTTGATCAAAGAAGAGATTATTCTTTTCATCCCAAAGGCTTTGATGAATGTGGCCTGAGCATCCTGGGAGTTTTTCGTTAATCTTTGCCATGAAGGTCGGCATGATTCCATGGCGAAGCCCAATTTCTTTCACTCCCGATTTAAAGAGAACAGCACGGTCCGCGGATTCGAGTACATCGCCGTAAAGGATTGCGGCTTCCAGGACGCCGGGGCCTGTCTCGGTGTGGAGTCCTTCGATCGGAACCTTGAAGTCATACATGAGATCGTAAATCTCATTTAGGAATTCTGAGTTCTTGGACATTCTCAGGAGTGAATACCCGAACATGCCTGGAGTGAGGGGAGTGGGATCATTGAAGTTTCTTGCATGAAGCTCTTCTGAGGTCTCACGAAAATTAAACCATTCAAACTCCTGCCCGAAGAAGGGCCTAAACCCCGCAGTTTCCGTTTGCGCTTTGATTTTTTTTAGAAGGTTTCTGGGGCAAATCTCTAAGTCAAAATCACCCAAGAAAAAAGGCACCTCATCATCCCAAGGAACATTCCTAAAGGTTCCAAGGTCGAGGTTTGCAATCGCATCAGGGTAACCGGTGTGCCAGCCCGTATATTCCATTCCCTCATAAGCTTGGTCCCCGGAGTCCCATCCAAAAACCACATTACAAAATCCAAATCCACCATCCAGTAAGCTCATGAACTTGTCTTTATGGAGGTACTTTCCTCGGAGGATTCCATCAATGTCGGTGATCGCCACTTTAACTTTGGGATTAGGAGAGTTTTTGACGGCTTCGATGATTTGTTCTTTTGTAAGTTTCATGTGAGTTCCTTTATTTTACTGGCCCTGAAATGGAACCAGCCATAAGAAATTAGGAGAAGTGAGATGTAAAGTAGACCGAGATTTGAATTGAAAATGAGCATCGAGAAAAAACTAATGACCGCAATCAAGAGCGCCAGGGCTTGTGCGCCAGGATAGAGGGGAGCTCGAAAAGGGCGAGGCAATTGGGGGTCGCTCTTCCTCAGTTTGAAGAATGAAATAATAGAGATGATGTAAAGCGTGATGGCGCCAAAACAGGAGATAGTGATGATTTCTGAAGTTTTACCAGAGATCAGGGCGATGAGCCCCACGACTAGATTTCCGATGAGGGCTGCGACCGGAGTCTTAAAGCGAGGATGAACTCTTCCAAAAATTTTTGGTAAATATCCAACTCGGCCGAATTCATAGGTGACCCGCCCTGAGGCAAGGATCAACCCATGAAAGGATGCAATCAAACCAAATAGGCCAATCGTAAGGAGGAGGTGGTAGAGAATATTGCCTTTGCCAACGATATGAGCGAGCGCTAAGGGAAGTGGAGAGTCGGAAGTCACAGCGGAACCTGCGGTAGGATACACAATGGCCTCCCAACCAGCGACACCGACTGATGAAATGAAGGTCAAGAAGCACAAAATGACGAGTGTGAGGATGGAGCTTCCAAATCCAAGGAGTACGTTTCTTTGGGGATTGATGGTTTCTTCAGCGACATTGGCGACTCCCTCAATTCCTAAAAAGAACCAAATAGCGAAGGGGATCGATGCAAAAATCCCGCTATACCCGTGGGGAAATGCGTTTAATGTGAGGTTTTGAAATTTTAAGTGGGGCAGGGTCACGCCGGAGAAAATCAGGAGTTCTATCACCGCAAAAATGGTGATGAACAGCTCAAACCGAGCAGCGGCCTTCACTCCAATCATATTGAGGATCGTGAATCCCAGAAATGCTGCTCCGGCGATTCCCAAGATCGGAAGCGCTGGAAAAAATTCATGGAAATACGCTCCGATAGCAAAAGCAATCGCAGGCGGCGCGAAGAGGAACTCAATCAGCTGAGCGATACCCGCAACAAAACCAATTTTCTTGCCAAGAGCATGAGTGGCATAGTCGAAGGCACCCCCAGCCCTAGGAATCGCACAGGCGAGTTCCGCATAGCTAAAAGTAAAAAAGATATACATGAGAGTGATAAAAAAAGTGGAGATTGCAAGTCCGAGAGTTCCTCCTTCGGGGAGACCTAAGTTCCACCCGAAATACATACCAGAAATGACATAACCCACCCCTAAGCCCCAAAGCATGACAGGACCCAGGCTGCGTTCTAGTTTTTGTTCACCCTTTGAATGCATGATTTTCCTCAATAATGGATAATGTTAATCGCAAAACAGAAAAAGATCACGCCTTATGCGGGCTAGGAATCAGTGCAAATAATTCCTAGAGTCGGATGAATGACGCCCGTCATTTTATTTCTTGGGAGGAGCGACGAGATCCGCAGAGGAGCTTAAAACTTTAAGCCGGATCTCAGGAAAATAGTCGGCACATCGCTTCCACTCTTCTTGAAAGAGTGCGACGGACTGCTCCAATAGTTGTTTATTTTTTGTCTTTAAAGAGTCATTTTCAGCGATCGAGGCTTCAATGTGCTTTAGCTTTATTTCTAATTGATCGAGCTGAGTTTCCATTTCCTCTTTTTGTGTCTGAAGGAGTTTCACTTGTTCAACTACAGCATCTTGAGAAATCAGGGTGGGTTTGACGCTCATAATTTGATTTCACTCCCATACGCAGTTTTCAGAGTCTCAAGTGCTACTTTTACTTTTTCTTCGTATTCAGCATCTTCGAAGGGAACTTTTTCTTGAGCCTTGATTCGCTCTTCTTGGAACTGAATGGTGGATTTTAAAATTCGCGCTTGTTCACGCAAAATTTTGTTCTCAAGAATGATTTTGTGGGCGTTGTCTTCATCACCACCTAAAGCATCCACTTTTGCTTTCGTGTATTCCATTTGAGTTTGAAGGCTAAAAATTGAATCTTCGAGTTTGAGCCGCTCGCCAATTTGTCGAATCTTAAAACCCCCGAGCCGCGAAAAAAGGAGGCTGATTTCAGGAAAGTCAAAGAGGCCTTTTCCTTTTCCAACCCAATACACTTTTTGACGAGTCAGTTTCGTGAGTGCCTTTTTAATCTCGATCAAAGTTTTCAAATAGACTTCATCAATCTCGGCATGAGTGAGGTTCACTACAAGCGGACTCTGAAGGTCTTTGATGAGTGTCTCAAGTCCAATGGCAAGAATCCTGAGCTGGGTAGCTTCAATCTTTCCACGAACATTGAAACATGCGATTCCTTCGAATTGCTCATATCTTAGTTTCATTTTTCACCTCCGATGTAAGTGCAAGCTCGAGGTAAAAAAGCTCAGGTAGTGTAGCTCCCACTTGGCCGGCCCCGGGGAAGTCTGCCCCTTTGAGCCGTTCTTTCAGCGTCATTCCCAACATTCCCATTGCAGAAAGATCGTGGACATCCCGTTGTCCGCTCATCCAGCTGAGGTAGGGTGTGCCCCAAACCGACATTGCTTTTTCCAGAGGAGTAAATGCGGGAACCATTTGGCTGAGGTAAGTAGCCAAAATTCCTGTATGAACACCAAAGGTATTCATCTCCATTGCTAAACGGACGGGTTCAGTGTGTTTCAATGTGGAAAGCTTTTTATAGAATTCTACACCGACGCCTGGCTTGAGTAAGTAAAGGCACACTTGTGCAAGTTGGCGCATGAAGCAGGTAATGGGCGCGAGCTTATCTTGTGAAAGTTTCTTTTTATATTTTGAAAGTTTCAAAATGACTTGGCCTTGTTCTACGGCGCGCGCGAACGCTTGGTTCATGGGTTCGTCAAACTTTGCGCCGCCGAGGTTTACGAGGGAGCTTTTTTGGAGATAGAAAAGGAAGTCGAATAAAAGCCCCACAGAAAAGGTGTAATCTTTGTAGCGACTCTCTTCTCCGAATTGAGTTCGCGCTTCGCACGCAAATTTCAAAAGATCAGGAGCTTTGCCGGGGAGTTTACCAGTGGCATCATCCATCTTGAGTTCTTTTATTTTTAAGACCTGATTCAGAAGGTTGATGATGAGCCAAAGACGAGTGGCACTTGTGGTGTAAAAACGAATATTTTCTTCAAGCGGAACCTCACGATCCTGTGGATTCAGCGATTTGATGAGAATTTGAAAAGGAGGGATGAGCTGAGGATGCTGATTGAAGGCGTTGACGAGATTTGAAACTCGATCTTCAACGTTATCGGGCTCAAAAAGGAGTGGGGTTACTTGAGTTGCGGCGAAAGGGCCAATGATCTGCTGGAATAAGTCTTCTAAGATAGAAAGACCATTATTCACGCAGGCCAGCCTTCACCCAAAGAATGCCCGAGTGGAATCCAGGTCTCGAGATCCTTGGCACTATTCGCCATCAGATCAGCACTGAATTTTACTTTGTCTTTTTGGATAAGCCAAATCACCGTAGAACCCCCAAATAAAAAATAACCCTTTTCTTGGCCCTTATCAAACTTTACTGGCAAAGAAAGGCGACTAGAGTAGGCAGATTGTACGATTTTCCCTACTCCGAGGGCTCCCACTTCAATCATAGCGACCCTTCCTAAGGATTCATGCTCTAAAATCGCCACCTGGCGCTCATTCTTGAGGAAAACTTTGGGTTCAGCCGGAAACGCCGCTGGATTGACTGAGTGAAAGTGCCCAGCGACCCGATAATGCTCGGTCAGCTTCCCTGAAAAAGGGAAGTGAAATCGATGGTAATCGACGGGACAAAGTCGGGCTATGACGAGTGTTCCACCGATGAATTCTTTTGCGGTTTCCTCATTTCGAAGGAGCTCAGTGAGATCAATTTCGAAACCTTTGACTCTAAATTTTTGGCTCATTTTTAAATCAGGAAAAGCCAAGTAGCGTGCTTCGGCGCCCGCGCAAAAAGTATTGGAGCCTGAAGCAAAGTTTCGTTTTCCGGACTTAAACTTTCGAATGAAGAAATCATTAAAAGAGGTGTATTCAGTTTTCTCGAAATCATCCATTTGGATTTCGTAACGCTTAATGAAGTCCTCAATTTTTGAACGGCTGAACTGAGAACTCTCATAAACCCCAAAGAGGAGGCTCAGCCATTTTCGAGAGAAAAAATGTTCAGTGAGAAAGAATCCCAGCTTACTTTCATAAGCCCACTTGAGGTACTCGCCCCCGTAGACTTTTTCAGTTTCGACGTTTTGGGTGACTCGATTGAAATATTGGATCACGGATTACCTCTCCACGATGATAAGGTTTTTTAGGTGTTTTTACGTATGAAAAGCGATCTGGATAACAAATATGATTCTGGAGTCCTGAGGGCGTTTTCAGTGGATCACTGATTACGCGAACGAGTCCTTTAGGTGGACGTGCTTTTTTTGCAGAATCTTTGCTCGCAATCCAGACGAAGGAAAACTTGAGCCACTCGCGAATACCTCCGAGCTTGATTGAAAACTTTCGAAAGAAACTTCCGGGAAGTGCCGCGGGAACTGAGAAGTGACACCAGTCTCTTCCGTCCGAAAGCGGGCACTTTTCAACGTGCAGACAAGGACCCCAAAGTGGAAGGGGAGAATCAGAAAGAACGACTTCGTTTCTGATTTGAGAAAGGCGCTGGGATGCAGAACGAAAAGCAGGTTCCATCATCAACACGCCTCCGCCTTTTGGGTCTTTAAAGAAGGGGGCTAA
>CAIOKW010000180.1 GCA_903858975.1 Oligoflexia bacterium
AAATCTTTGAATTTCTGATGGAAAAGAAAGTCGTGCTATCGAGTGAATTCATGCTTTTTGGAATTTACTTAGTGACTCTTTACCTCGGCCTTGAAAAGCTCGGACAAAAGCATGCCGTGAAGAAACTCTACCTTGATGTACATACTCGTCTTAAAGGCTCAAGAGAGTCGCTTTAATTCCCTCACCCATACCCCACCCTTCTGAATTTCCCACTTCACATCAAAGTCAAGCATCCGATAGGCAAAGGCCTTCCCTTCATGACTTTCATTTTCAATTGGCATCGACTTCCGTTGGGAAGTAGGCCTTGGGTCAAGCTCTAGCATTTGTTCAATCAAGCGCTTGAGATTGCCTCGGTAGTGACTGGCGTTTCTCGATGCGGCCTCGTTGATTTGAACTAAACTCTCATCAGAAAAGTGTACCGGATATTTGGGAATTCTTGTTTCTGTCCAACCGCCTCGCGCTTCAGGAATACAGTCCACATAAGGAAGGTAGGGCTTGATATCAAGCACGGGCGTACCCTCTAAGAGATCAACCCCACTCAAATGGATTTCAATTCCCCCTGGAGCATCGAGTTGAATGGATTCCAATTTAACCGCAGACATTCCAATGGAGTTCGGTCGGTGCGGCGAGCGTGAAGCAAACACGCCCACTTTCCCAGGTGCATCGACACGAGGAGGAGTAATGGTGGGTCGCCACTCGGAATCAAGATGCTCATGAAACAAAAAGATAATCCACACATGACTAAAGTCTTCTAGATAACGGAGAGCATCCCGATAGCGAGCATCGGGCTTCAACTTTAAGACCCCCAAGGCCTGATCGACCATCAGTGATTGTCGTGGAACCCCAAATTTTTCTCGAAAACAGGAATGAATCGTTCCGATTGGCTCAAATGAAATGGGCTTCATTTCGTAAGGAGATCGCCTCGAAGCACTTTAGGGCTGAGCAAATGATGCGTATCAAATGAGTATTGGCCTTTGCCCTCATCAAAAAAGAAAGCGGCCACTTTACCGGGTCCGACAAAAGCAAAATTGCTCGGCCAAACGCGTCCGCTTCCCTCGATATCGACATGGATCATTTGCTTTGTGCTATTGATGAAGGTCACGCCGGTGGCAGACGCCGTTTCGAGCGGCCCCATCGAATGGCTGCACCCACTGCGGTTGCAATACAATTGGTCGGGAGTAACTTCAATCACTCGACTTGCTGGAAAACTACGAGTGCGATCACGATAGGGATTGGCAACCACGGGTGTTGAAGCCGCATCGGTTTCACCGAGTACGAAAGTAGACTTCATCCCAAAGTGGTCACTCATCCAAACTCCATTTAAGGTTTCTGTGAATGCAATCGAAGACGCCAGCACCTTCATGCCAGGACCATGAGACAAGATGTAATCAATTCGATTATCCCCTTCAATCACGTTCTGTGCAGGCACTTGATTTGGAGCAATGCTCATTGGATTAAAGTTTTCAGTCGTCGGATCACTACAATAAGTACAGACAATGGGTTCAATGGCAGCCGCTTCTGGATGCGCGGACAAGAAGGTATCCTCATATCCAATTGCTTTTAAATTACCCACTACAGGGGAGCCTGGGCTTTCATTGAGGTCACCTGCGATTAAGATCTTAGCCTTCTCTACGGATTCACCACTGTCTTGAATTTCTTTTTCGATCATGCGATGGAGCCCGATCAACTGATCGGAGCGTTTCCCTTGGTCTGCACCGATCAAGTGAGTTGCATAGGCGTAAACCGTGTTCCCTCCAGCAGTAATAATTTTTCCGCCAATTCCCCAACTGGTAGCACCCGGAGAGATAATCCAGGTTTGCCCATCTCCAATGGTCATTGAAGCGTGAGGCAATTTAAAATTTTGCTTATCTGCAAAGCGATGCCCGGGCTTGATCAGAACTCCATTACTGTCGAGCATAAGCCCGTTTACGCCCATGGTGAGCCGATAGGTGTAATCATAGCCGGTAGCCATGGCAAGGGCCTTAATGATCGATGGGAAGCCTCTGTAGTTCCATCCCTCAACAATGAAGATAATGTCTGGCTGATTTTCTCTGATCCAGGCGGTGGCCGCCATGAAACGTTTGTCACGCAGCCTGGAGTGAGTGTCCTCAGGCACAGCTTCTGAATTGAAGTTTAAAGACGCTGTCTTTAAAACCTCAGCAGCCAAGGTGGTAGGGGCGATCGGCGCGGTCAACAAAGATAAAAGCAAACCCAACATCATGCTCTTCGAGCTCCTTCTGAAAGTTTATAATGTTTCGGAAGGTGCACGAGAAATATTAACGCGCCACAGAAGTGACGGAGCGAAATGCTATGTTTTTTTACATAAGTTCAATTTAGAATAAGACTCGGTAAGTCTTGGGGTTTTTCAGGTCCGAGTTATGAGAGATCAAAAATAATGAACTCAGCCCTATCGAGCCCATTAAAAATAATTTTGTTTTCTTGGCTTATGGCGAGTCCATCTCCGGCCTTTAATCGCTCACCATTCACTAAAAGCTCCCCTTTTGCGACCTGAACCCATAGGTGACGACCGTTTGCGAGATCTAAACTGACAGTTTTTTCAGCTTCGAGGATGCTTGCGTAGACGTTTGCATCTTGACGGATGTGAAGTGATCCACTTTTCCCGTCCGCTGTGGCGATTGGACAAAGCTGATTGAGTCTACTTTCCAGAGGGAAATGCTTTTCTGCATAGGCTGGTTTTCCGCCCCTCACTTTTGGAAGAATCCAGATCTGAAGCAGATGGACTTTCTCCTGCTTGGAGTGATTAAACTCGCTGTGCATGACTCCACTGGCAGCACTCATGTATTGAACATCCCCCGGGCGAATCACAGAACCACTTCCCATGCTGTCTTTGTGCTCAAGCGCACCTTCAATGATGTAGGTGATGATTTCCATGTCCTGATGCCCGTGACTGGGAAAGCCTGCGCCCGGAGCAACTTGGTCCTCATTGATGACTCGAAGATCTCTGAATCCCAGGTGGCGATCATCATAATAGCTTCCAAAAGAAAAACTATGTTTGGCATTCAACCAACCATGATGGACGTGACCGCGATCTTCTGACCTTCTTAGAACTTTCATCTTGATTCTCCTGAACCCATCTTAACAGAAACTGGACGGCTTGTCCCAGCCGGTGAACAATGGAGTTATGGACTTAAATAAAATTCAAAATTTAAAATACGTGGCAGAACTGGATGGTGCGGGGATGGCTCTGATTCCCATTGGTCAGAGTTCTAAAAAGTTGGGGCACGGATCGGGAACCCGTACACGCTGTGTATCCGGATCAACCTTACCTGCCCCAAAGAAAGCCTTTAGCTAATTACTTCTTAGCAACAGGCTTGCCTGCTTCGACTTTGAATTCTAAAGAAACTTCATCACCGACTACTGGACCTGCTTCAACCGCTTTGCTCCAAGTCAGACCGAAATCCTTGCGGTTCAGTTTTCCTTTAGCGCTAAATACCACTTTAGTATTGCCAAATGGATCATTCACAACGCCCAGGTATTTGCCATCGAGGGTTACAGACTTCGTCACTCCGTGAAGAGTAAGGTCGCCTGTGATTTTGAGTGCTTCTGCTTTTCCGCTCACTGACTTAGAAACGAAAGTCATCTTTGGGAATTTCGCAGCATCGAAAAAGTCAGGGCTTGCAAGGTGCTTATCGCGATCACCATTTCCGGTGCTCACTGAAGCCACATCAATGCTTGCATTCATTTTTGTATCTTCAATTTTTGAACCCATGCTGATTTCACCACTCATTTGGTCAAAACGGCCTTCTACGGTCGCAATCACCAAGTGGGCAATTTCAAACCCAATTTTAGAGTGAGCTGGATCAAGCGAGTACTTGCCTGCTTCAATCTTCACTGGGTTGGCCATAGCTAAACTAGAAACAAAAACTAACGAAAGTAATACTGTTTTCATAATATCTTCTCCTTGTTGTGACTTACTAACAGCAGTATGGCCCTTGGGAGGAGAATTGACTAGATGGAAGTATCAGGACAATTTGTTCCACCGATGGAACAATTAACTCTTGGGTTTAGAAGGGGCCAGTGGATCTTTGATCTCATCATCCACCTGAGGCGTTTCAATTCTCAAGATTTGACGCATTAAGACGCGAATGCAGTCCCGAATCCAAAGTTTATCCTCTTCGGAGACCGCAATGATCTTGAGGCCGGCTGAGGACTTACCTTGAATTGCCATTACCGCTACACCCACAGGCATCTCTCGATTGAGCACCTTCAGCACGGATTGTTTCAGACGCGTCCCGACCTGTAGCCAAGCATCATCTCCCGGCTCAAGCGCAAGCTTCATCCCCTCTCGACTCAGATCCTTGAGTTTTCTGACAAAGGCCCCCTGCTCCGTTTGAAATCGCAGTTCTGCCGGAAAACTCTCATTAAAGGGAATGCGGATGAATTTTCTTCGATGTGTTTTTAAGATTTTACTTGGGAAATCAAATCGAAGAACCCTCTGTGAACTCGCCCCATAAAAAATCTGAACCTTCGGTGCAATAAACACAATTTTGAACTGTAATAAGGTAATCGAGATATAAGCTTCAAGTCTTTGATATCGCTCTAAATACTCAAACACTCGTCTTGCATGCGGTGGGAGCGGTCCATCAGGTTTTGCAAAAACTCCCTCATCTCGGCCTTCCCCGGTGTAGAACTGAAAGTTAATTTCCTTGGTTTCACCTGCAAATAAAATTGTACCCCTCGGCTTCAGTGTCTTCAGCTCAAAGTGCGAAAGTCCCAACTGATAGTCATCGGTTACTTCAATGACACCTTCGGGCATCGGAAATTTAGAAGGAGGAATCAAGATTTCCCTTTCTTCCAAGCCTCTACAAACGAATTATAGGATTCTGCAAGCTCAGGAAAGAAATCTCCTTTTCGGAACTGGATCGGACGAAGCTCTGAAGATCCACTTTCACGCATGTCATTGAACTCTTTTTGCATTCTGTATACCGGGCCTGCGATTTTGTGCGAGATCACTAAACCACCCACCAGAAGAATCAAACCGATGACGAGTGCGATCATGAGGATGACACGATTGAAGGTCACCTCTTGCATTTGAATAAATTGGAAGTAAATGTGATCGGTCGGCAATCCTGCCTGGTTCCCGATTTGAACAAAGTCATGAAAACCATAACTGATAAAACCATAGACAGTAATCAGGATTAAAGTCGCGATCATCGCGGTGTACCCGATCAAGGTCCATTGAAATTTTGGGTTAATCAGGAGTGAGCGTTTTTTACGATTTTGTGAGTTCATTGCACTCGATTATCTCAGCTTGAGTCATTGATTTTCAATGAAAATATGCAAAAA
>CAIOKW010000181.1 GCA_903858975.1 Oligoflexia bacterium
ATTAGAGTGGGGAGCATTGAGCGGGTAGGGATTCGAAATGGCTCAATCACCGATGAGCGAATCGCAAGGATTCCCAAAATAACCATGACCATTAGAGGAATCTGCTTTTTAAAGAAAGTACTCATAGACTGCATGTAAATCGGTTCCCTTAGAAAATCTTAACTCTCACGCCTTCTTTTTGAAGGAATGAGCGGATACGTTCAGAGTCGAGCGGCTCGAGCCGCCAGAGCACATCGTGAAGCATTTTTAACGTCTTTTGGCCCTCTGGAGAGCGAGCGTTTTTGGTCACGTCATGAATGTCGGCAGTCACTTCCATGAGGTTAGTGATCAACTGAGCAAGGTCGGTAGAAAGAATCTTGCTTTGATCGACTTTCTCGAGTGTTTTATTTAAGTTATTACTCAGCTTATAAAGTAGTTCAATCGAGTGGGTGATGTCACCCTTGTTCTGCTCGATGAGGTCCTGAATTTTTCCAGCCAAATTGAAGCTTTGAGAAATGAGCTGATCGATCCGTGGGGGATCTACGCCACCGATGGTGTCACCGGGCAAAAGTTGTGGCGCATCGATGGTGCCTGGAGTGATCTCGATATAGCGCTCGCCGATGAGGCCAGCAAGGTTTACATAAAAGTGAGAGTTTTTACGAATGCCGGGAAGCGCTGCCTTCTTTACAGAAATCTTCAGTCGAACTGGAGTGTAGGCAAGGTTAGTTCCCTGGTCCGCACTGCCGGGTTCTTTCATTGAAACCTTTTGATTTGGAGCAGGCGCGAAGAATTCAATCTCTTCTACTTTTCCCACTTTAATCCCCGAGAGGCGCACATGCGAGCCCAGATCAATTCCGCCCGCAAAGTTATAGGTGACATAAAAGTAATTTTGATCGGTAAACGGATTCTTAAAACCCAGTAACCAAGCAAAGCCAAGAGCGATCACTACCGTAGCGGTGACCAAGGCGCCCACTTTTGATTCATTCGTCCATTTCATTTCAAATAATCCTATCCATAAAGTTAAAGGAGCGCACTAAAAATTGCCGTCAGTATGAAATCCAGCGTAATTACAGCTAAAGTAGCAGTGACTACCGCATCGGTAGTGGCTTGACCGACCCCTTGAGCCCCGCCCTTACAGAGGAGGCCAAAAGCGCAGGATATCGGTGGAATAATCATTCCAAAGATACTTGCTTTGGTGATGGCACAGATGAGGTCCATAGACGTAATAAACTGGGCTAATGTGTTCAAGTATTCTTGAGAGTTAAAATGATATTTGGTCACCGCCGTGAACATAGCAATCAGGAGCGTGATGGTGATTGAGATCAGAGTGAGGCAAACGGTAGAAAGAATGCACGCAACCCATCTTGGAAAAATATGGTAGGAGACGACATCAATCTTCAATAGTTTGAAGGCATCGAGCTGTTCTGTGATTTTCATACTGGCGAGCTCTGCCGTCATCGACGCGCCCACCTTAGAAACAATCAGCATTGCCGGCACCGCAATGCCGAGCTCACGGAGTACGAATTGGCCAGTAAACCCTGGAATCATCGACACGTTACTGAGAGCAAAATCCATGTGCCATGCAATTTCGCTCGTCATGACGAGTCCGGTAAATCCCGTCGCAATTGAAATAATTGGAAGACTCCCAATTCCGATCCCTTCGATGGCGCTCACAATCTCCATCTTTCGATGGGGTCCCTTTGAAGCTTGTCTAAAAAGTTGGCGAAGGAGATCGATCGCCAGTAGAAAAGTTTCGAGCTGTCGTTTGTAATTTTCTTTTAAGTTCAAAGGAAAATCCTCTCAAAGACGCCGATTACAAAATAGGTAAGATCATGGATCCATTCTAAGAGGGAGCTTGAAATAAAGTTCCCAAGAACAATGTAAATATTAATATAGATTGCGGACTGGGTTACGGCCTTACCCACACCTCGCGCTCCACCGCTCGCGGTGTACCCCTTAAAGGTAGAAACGGTTGCGACAATGGTACTAAAGATCGTTGAGCGGACGAGACCTTCAAAAAGGGTCCAAGCGCCAGCAAAGCGGGGAATAGAGGCAATGTATTGATAGATATTGATTCCACCAAAAGATTGCGCGACTAAGATTGCTCCGACTACTGAGACTGAAAGACCAATCGCAAGAAGAACCACTGAAGAGAGAACAACACCAAAAAATCTTGGAATGATCAGGTATTGAATGGGATCAGTGCCGAGACTCTCGATGGCATCGATTTGTTCTGTAACCCGCATATTGGCAAGTTCAGCTGTAGTGTAGGCGCCCACTTTTCCCGCCAGCAAAAAAGAAATAATCAAAGGGCCCACTTCTCGAATCGTTGCCGAAGTATTCAATCCACCCAATAAAGCTTCGGCATCAAAGCGTCTTAACATGGTGTCAAACTGGAGTACCAAGATTGCCCCCACAAAAATTCCGGCAAAAATCACGGTACTGATCGTTCGAGTCGAAACCTCTGCAACTTGTTGAATAATCGCCTTTCGATATCCACTGGTTCTTCTGAAGGTCTTGATGACTTTTCCAAGGAAAATCCATGCGCCGCCAAATTCATGGAGGACATCCATGACAGGATCAATTGATTTCTCAAAGCCCTTCTTTAATAGCTCATTCATTCAAGGCTCCAATTCGGTGGCAGAAGGGAAAGCGTTTCCTCAAAGAATTCCTTCACGAGAGGGATCTCACTCTTCACTACAATTTTTGGAGGTGCCATGAGGAGAACTTTACCTTGGTCCAAAAAAAGAATCTGATCGGCAATCGAAAGCGCACAAGCCATATCATGTGAAACGATAATACTCGTTACTTTCAGTTTCCTTGAAAGCTCAGAAATCAATTCATTAATGGAACTCGTACTGAGCGGATCGAGTCCCGTGGTGGGCTCATCAAAAAGAAGATAGTCCGGGCCTGGAGCGAGCGTACGCGCCATTGAAACCCGCTTTTGTACGCCATACGAAACTTCATAGGGAAAGAGGGGCAGGATCTCAGGATCAAGATGGACCAAACGCAATTTCTCGAGCACGGTCGCTTCTATTTCGGCTTCAGTTAAAGTCTTCCCAATCTTTTCTCGGTATTGAGGAGTTCGAAGTCCAAAGGCAATGTTTTCAAAGTTACTGAGCGAGTCGAGTAGAGCTGGGTGTTGAAATACCATTCCACACCGCTGTCGGACCTTCGGAAGCAACTCGCGTCCTGCTTCAGTAAAGAGGCTGCTAACCTCAAAATGATCGACAAAGATCTTTCCTGCATCGGGTTCCAAAACACCGATGATGTGTTTGAGGGTTACGGATTTTCCCATTCCGGATTTACCGAGGATGAAAAGCACTTGACCCTTCTTTACTTCGAAGCTCACGCCATCCAAAATCTTTTTCGGACCAAATGACTTATAAACATTTTCAAAACGGATGCTCATTGAGTCTTGCCTCCACCCTCAGTGATTAAGGCATTGGAGTAGATGAAATGACGAAGTTCTGGATCATTCGTGTTTTTGACTTCAGTGGGGCTTCCAAATACTTTTATCGCTTTATTGCTGCAGAATGCGATTCGATCAGAAACTTGATACGCACGTTGTAAGTCGTTGGTGACCATTACGATCGTCGTTTTATTTTTCCGATGAAGATCGAGCATGAGCTCTGCAATGGATTTTGAGGTGATGGGGTCAAGACCCGCGGTCGGCTCATCGTAAAGAATGACTTCGGGTTCAATGATTAAGGCTCTCGCAATCCCAAGTCGTTTTTGCATCCCGCCGGAGATCTCATCTGGATAGAGGGCAGCGGCGTGATCTAGGCCTACGGATTTCAACATTTTCATCGAGCGGCTCAACGCCTCTTCCCCTTCGATCTTCAGCGTTTCTGAAAGTGGCAAAAGAAGATTTTGCAAAAGCGTAAATGAATCAAAAAGGGCGTTCTTCTGAAATAACATGCTCACGCGCTCGGATTTCACCGTTACACTTCCGGATGTGGGCTCAACGAGTCCGGCAATCATTTTCAGAAACATGCTTTTCCCTGAACCCGAGGGCCCGATAATTCCGAGTGCTTCTTGCGGTTTTACCTGAAGGTCGATGTGTTCAAGAATCGTACGATCTTTAAAGCGCAGAGCGAGATTCTTGACCTCAATCATAGACTCTCCAAAATCGGGATCAGGATTTCCTGTGCCAGTAGTTTTCCATTTAAGGTGAGGGTAGTGAATTTACGCTTTTCGCTCGTTTCACTTAAGATTCGAGTGAGACGAGCGATGTCCAATTTTTTAGTTTCAGCCAACTGGATCAGAAGTTCTTTTTGATCCTCATGAATCCAGCGGTGAGCAGAGCCAATCACTTGAGATTGAAGCAGATCAGAGAAAATGGATTCAATGAGATCGAGCGCTAAATTCATGCTCTGTTGGCTTTGTGCCATCGAGTCGATCAGCTTCATCCATTCATGAGTGGGGCTTGAGAGTAGACCCAGAATTCGATCTCGGAGTTCCCACACTTCCTCACTCAAGTAGCTCTGGGCACGAGTCAGGCTTCCCATAGCGGCCCGAGAGGCGACTTGGCCCCGTGTGGATTGAAATTCAAGCCCTTTGGAGGACTTTAATATTGAATAAACTTGTTCAGATTGCAGGGGATTAAACTTGATCTCCATGCAGCGAGAAAGAATGGTCGGAAGGAGGCGTGAGGAGTCAGATGCTGTTAAGATAAAGATCCAGTTTTTAGGTGGCTCTTCGAGCATTTTTAAAATTGAATTTGCAGCTTGAGGGGTCATTCGATCCGCATCGGCAATTACGACCACCCGAAACGGTTCTTCAGATGGGCCCATTCCGAGCTTTGATTTGAGCTCTCGAAATGCATCAATTTTGTGAGTGCCGAGCCGAGTACCTTCTTCATTGGTTTCTGGGTCAAACCAAAACAAATCAAGCCACTGATTCTGTGCGGCTCTGATGCAAGAAGGACACTTTCCACAGGGTGCTCGTCCGGTGAGGGCGGCTTTTGGCTCAGGAGCATCCCCGAAGAGACTTCCGCCAAACAAATCCTCCTCTTCACGTTTGATTGCAAAGATGGATTGATCACAAAAAAGAGTTTGAATCAAATAAAGTGCAAGGCTCTTTTTTCCAACGCCTTCAATCCCCGTGAAAAGGAGCGTAGAGTGAAGCGTTTGTTTTTCTTCAAAGCGATCAAAGAGCGGTGTAATTTTCGACTGGTGAGCCAGGATGAGCTCGTCTGCTAAGGGGAGTGAGGCGTTCATAAATAGGCCTTCAGGATTTTCATAGCAGAAGTACAAACCTCAGCAGGGTTCTTGTTTTGAACTTTGAGGGTTCGAAAACGTTTCGGATTTTGCTTTGAAAGAGTTACGAATCCTTTGCGAACTTTCTTTTGAAAATCAATTCCCGCTTTTTCAAATTTATTGGGATCACTCGCTCGAGAAAGTCCAATTTCAACCGGCAGATCTAAGAAGAAGGTCAGATGAGGTTTTGTTTTTTCGGTAGCCATTTGATTGAGCTTCTCAATCATCGGAAGCGGGAGGCCTCGCGCAAAGCCTTGGTATGCGATTGTTGAGTCGGTAAATCGATCACACAGCACCCATTGCTTTTTTTTCAGTGCCGGTTCGACCACTGTTTTAAAGTGTTCTGCTCGAGCTGCCTCATAGAGAAACAATTCGGTGAGTGGATCCATCTCCTGATGAAGGATCACGGCACGAATCGATTCAGCAACGGTTGAGCCGCCGGGCTCACGGGTGACAATGTGAGGAACTTTTAATTCCTTTAATTTATGGGAGAGATTTTGAATGAGCGTTGACTTACCGCATCCTTCAGTGCCCTCAAAAGTAATAAACATATTCTAGATTTCTCAAAGCGGGGGAAGTCTCGTCAAGGAATAAGGATTAGTAATGAATTTCTGCTGGATTGGGACTCGCCTGTGGCTGCCTGACCCCTCGATTCGGCGCGCCTGCTGGAATCTCTCCCGGATAGCCAGGGGCAGGCGAATCCACCATTCCTTCGGGCCCAAGCCCTTCGCTTGCAGGATAGTTAGCGTCCCCATCCGAAAAGTCATCGGGATTGGGATTATCTTTGAGTTGGTCCTTCATGGCTTTCAATTCCTGAAGCTCTTTTTTCAAGTCCTTCAGTTCCTCAATTTCATGGTCACTGGATCTACGGTCATCTCGAGGTGAGGTGCGAGCTTTTGCTCCCGGCATACTCTTCACAACGGTTTCCTCAGGCTTCTTTTGAACGACCGCCTTGATGGTCATTTTCTCGTTTGAGCGATCGATCACCTCAGTACGGGGAGTGGGGGTCGGAGTTTGAAAGGCGCTCTTTTGCTCTTGAGGTTTGAACTCTTTTTGAGGAATAGTTTGCTGAAAGAACTGACCTAAAGCAAATCCGATCAAAGCAAGTCCGAGTCCAATCGCAATGACCCGACCCAAGCCGGATGAATTGGAAGGCTGAGCAGATACAGGTTCAGAATGTGAAATTTGAGCGGTGTGAAGCTGTTTTGCTTCTCGCTTGTGCTTCGTGTTTTGAAGCATGTCATACATTTCAGCCATCGGGTCACGCCTTGGCTTATCGTCGCTGGGTTTGCTTGCAATCGACGGTCCTGGCTCAAATGGTAGTACTGGGAGCTCGTCTACCTCAGGAATTTTAGGTGGCTGAGGTGTTGGGATAGGATCCAGTTTGATAGCAGGAGTAGGGCGCTCAGGGGTTGGCTCCGGCGCTACGGGTGTTGGAGCGGGGGAGTGCAATACTTCTGGTGGAATTTCAATGGGAGTAATGCTGAGTTCTGGCTCTTCAAATGCGACGACTTCAGAAGTGGATGCAGGAGTGTAAGGCTTTGTTTCCTTTTTTTGAAGATTGCGAGCTTGATCCAATCTCCAATCCAAAATAGTCATCCAGCTTGCATCTTTTAAACTCGTGGAAATCCGATGGTGAGGCAGAACCTCTCCTTCAGCAATCAGACTCATGACTTCAGGTGTTTGATAGGGGCCGGACCTAACGCCATCGAGATCCAAGAACCACTGTTCCGTCATAGTGAGATAGTAACATGATGAAAACAGAGGGCAAAAAAAAACCCCACTTTCATGTCTGAGAGTGAGGTTTTTAATGAAGGTGTTATGGAATTGACGCTTAAATTTAGAGGAAAGCGCCACTCACGTACATGTTGAACTGCATGTTCTTCGCAGCAGAAGCTGCGCTGCTGGTGTCGAGTCCAACGGGTTCCAAAGAAATGTATGGGCTTGCTGTCCAACCTTTGATGAATTCCCAGTTTGCACCGACATCGATTTCATTACTGTCGTTTACAGCGGCCGCGCCGCTTTTTCCTTGAGCTGCGAAGTCTGGCCAAATGGAAACCATCGCAGATACTTTCTCGTTAATTTGATAATCGGTCTCAAACCAAGGATTTACCACTGAAGTGGTCACGGTGTTCGCTGCAGATGCTTTGTATAAACTGTGCTGATAAAGCATTCCGGTGTTGAAACTAAAGCGAGTGTTCTTTGGGCTAATATCAAGATTCGCGAGTAATTCTGGAGCAAAGAGTAATTCTTTCTTGATTGCGCTTGAAGAGGTCGGAAGTTTGATTCTTGGAGAAAGAGAGAAATCCAAAAGGTCATTCTTAAATACGTGCTTAAAGTTTGCAACTGCGCGGTAATCACCGTTTAGTACAGAAAGGCTTCCATTTCCAAGAATGGTGCGAATACGAGTTTCGATACCGAAATCAAGCTTCTCGCTGGTTTGTACCAAAAACTTGAAGCGGTGCTCAAGCTCACCTGGATCGCCACTGGCTTGGGTCAAACTTTCAGAGTTCAGGCCTGGGCCTTTGAAAATCCCTAAGTACTTAATTCTCAGTTGGGGTTTGCTTGGGTCTGCAACGATAGCTCCCGCATTGGCAACACTTGTGTTGGTAGAAGTTGCAGTAGTGCTTGCAGTGGTTGAAGTGGTTGCAGGAGTACTGACCACGGTTGTGCTAGAAGTTTGAGCTAGCGCGTTATTGCTAAGAGCGAGTAAAAGAACGAGCAGACTATTTTTTGTTTTCATTTCGAAAACCCCCTTGACTGAAAACAGGTTGGAGAAGCGTGCGCGAATAGTCAAAAAGAAAAAAACGGATTCCAGTCCGGAAAAAAGACTTTCAGAAACAAGTGCATAATGCGGCCCGTTGCGAAATTAAATAAATTTTGTGTACCGTCAAAAAAGAAACGGAGCCAAATTGGTATCAACTTGGCTCCGTTTTGTATTTTCTACAAGGGTCTGAATTTAGTTACGAGGACCGCGGTTTCCACCGAAGCCGCCGCCGCCTGGACGACGGTCACCGCCGCCGCTTGGGCGACGATCGCCTTGTGGGCGAGGCTCGCGCGGAGCAGGTGGCACGTATCCTTCTGGAGGAGTGAGGAGTGCTTTACGTGAAAGTCTCACTTTTCCTTGAGGATCTACTTCCAGAACTTTCACTTCAATGATGTCACCTTCTTTGAGTACATCACTCACGTTATTAATTCTTTCGTAAGCAATTTCAGAGATGTGGAGAAGTCCATCTTGATTTGGAAGCACGCCGATGAATGCTCCGAAGTCAGTGATCTTCTTCACAGGTCCTTTGTAAGTTTTGCCCACTTCAACAATCGCAATGATGTTCATGATCATCTCTACTGCTTTTGCCGCAGCCGCTGCATCGTTAGAAGCAACATTACAAGTACCATCGTCTTCGATGTTCACTTTAGCACCGGTCTTCGCGATGATGTCTTT
Organism: Oligoflexia bacterium; assembly: GCA_903858975.1. Lineage (GTDB taxonomy): Bacteria > Bdellovibrionota > UBA1018 > UBA1018 > CAIMNF01 > CAIMNF01. The sequence continues at coordinate 8,683 of CAIOKW010000181.1, forward strand.
GATCACTTTACCGCTTGGTCCGATTACTGCGCCAATTTGATCCACAGGAACTTTAACAGTTGTGATTCTTGGAGCATTTTTAGAGAGGTCGCCACGTGGAGAAGAAATCGCTTTCGCCATTTCGCCCAAGATGTGGATCCGTCCATGATTGGCTTGCTCGAGAGCTTGCTTCATGATCGCGCCATCGACGCCTTCAATTTTAATGTCCATCTGAATTCCAGTGATCCCGTCTTTCGTTCCGGCCACTTTGAAATCCATATCCCCTAGGTGATCTTCATCGCCAAGGATGTCTGAAAGAACTGCCACGCGTGGGCCTTCTTTAATGAGACCCATTGCAATTCCGGCTACTGGCTTAATGAATGGAGCGCCTGCATCCATGAGTGACATAGAAGCTGCGCAAACCGATCCCATTGAAGATGAACCATTTGATTCGAGGGTTTCGCACACGATACGAACGGTGTAAGGGAATTTTTCGTGCGGAGGCATCATCGCATGGATCGAGCGCTCAGCAAGAGCACCGTGTCCGATTTCACGACGAGATTGGCCACCGAAACGACCTGCTTCACCTACACTGTACGGAGGAAAGTTGTAGTGGAGCATGAACTTGCCCATGGTGTTCTGGTACATGCTGTCGATGATTTGCTCATCGTCAGCAGTTCCAAGAGTAGTCACAGAAAGAACCTGTGTTTCACCGCGAGTGAAGAGTGCTGATCCGTGAGCGCTTGGTAAAAGTCCTGCTTCAACGGTGATCGGACGAATAGTCGTAGTATCGCGACCATCAATACGGATTTTTTCAGCAAGAATCATTTCACGCATCAAATTGTATTGAAGAAGTTCTACGAGGCGTTTTACTTCTTTTTCTTTTGCGTCAGCACCTTTAGGGTCGCTGTCTTTTAGGCTTGCTGGAACGAGAGCTTCCAAAGTTGCTTTCTTTGCATCTTTTACAAGTGTGTAACGAGTTTGTTTCTCTTTAGTGCGAAGTGCTTTGTTAAGCGCGTCTTTTGCAAGACCTTCTACTTGCTTCATCAGGTCAGCAGGGGTGCTGAGTGGAGTGAAGTCGCGTTTTGCTTTACCTGCTTTAGTGCGAAGTTCTTCGATCAATGCACATACTTTTTTCACCTCTTCGTGACCTTGAAGGATCGCTGCAAGAACGTCTGCTTCGGGAACTTCCTGTGCTCCGCCTTCAACCATCATGATTGCATTCTTAGTTCCAGAAACAACGATCTCCATGTCCGATTCAGTTTGACGTTGGTTCCAAGTTGGATTCACCACGAACTGGCCATTGATCCGGCCCATGCGAACTGCTGCGGTTGGACCGCTGAATGGGATGTTAGAGATATGAAGTGCGGCACCGGCTCCGATAGAAGCAGCCATTTCAGGATCTGCTTCAAGATCAACTGAAAGGATGGTCGCGATCACTTGAGTGTCGTGATAGTAGCCTTCTGGGAAAAGTGGACGGTTCGGGCGATCGATCAAACGAGCTGCGAGAGTTGATTCGTTTGAAGGGCGACCTTCGCGTTTTAGAAAGCTTCCAGGGATTTTTCCAGCAGCGTAGAAACGTTCAGCGTACTCAACAGTGAGTGGCATGAAATCGATGCCTGGCTTTGGATCTTTGTTGGATACTGCAGTAACGAGTACTCGGGTATCTCCGTAGTGAACGAGAATAGAGGCATCCGCTTGCTTGGCCATCTTTCCAGTTTCTAGGGTGAGGGTCTTTCCACCGAGCTGCATTGAAACGGTTTGAATATTCATGTGTTTTCCTTTTTGATTCTTTTTGTATAAAGAGGATGGTTTTCGGCCCTTCGCTTTTTAGTAAAAAAGTTAGAGGCTAAAAATAAAAACTGCGGAGACACTGGTTCGCTTCAAGTAGAAAGAGGCGAGTGTTCCGCAGTTTTAAAAAATTATTTACGGAGTTCGAGTTTAGCGAGAAGTCCAACGTACTTAGATTCATCTTTTGACTTCAAGTAGTTCAAAAGACGGCGACGTTGTCCGACAAGCTTAAGAAGACCCAAGCGTGAAGCATGGTCTTTAGAGTGTTTTTGGAAGTGTGGATTCAAAGTATTAATACGATCTGTGATCAGAGCGATTTGAACTTCAGTGCTTCCTGAATTGGCAGCAGTTGCGCCGAAATTTTGAACGAGGTTTGCTTTTTTAGCTTTAATTTCTGTTTTACGAGCTTTACCCATTTGCATGTGTATATATTCCTTACTGAGTACTTTTCTTACTTTTTATTTCGTTAAGGGGTAACACATTTAAGCAAATCCTGTAAAGAAAGATCTAGTGGAACGATTCTGTCTACTTTAGGTGGGGCTCGAGTCTTTTCCTGAGCTTTTCAATCAATTTTGCCTCAATCTGCCGGACGCGCTCTCGAGTCAGACCAAATTCGTCAGCTACTTCTTGAAGGGTTTTAGGCTCCTCGGCTAAAATGCGGGCCCCTAAGACCATTCTTTCCTTTTCATTGAGCTCACTCATGAAGGGGGGGATCTCTTTTTCAAGGATCTTGAGCCACTCATCTCGGACTAGCATCACCTCGGCCGACTCCCTCGAATCAAACAAACTATTGAGTAGAGAGGTCCCGGGAGCATCGGGATGCATTGCGTGCGGCGCGTCGAGCGACATCTCTGCACCCGGAGAGAGGAGTCGTTGCTCCATCTCGATGACATCTTTTTCTTTCACGTCGAGATTATGCGCAATGAGGGCCGGCCCGGCGTGAATGCCTTGGGCCTCGAGTCGCTGCTTTTCCCGCATGAGGTGATAGAAGAGCTTTTTTTGGGCCTGGGAGGTTCCCACTCGAACTAAGCGAAAGTTATCGAGCAGGTATTTTAGAATATAAGAGCGAATCCACCAAGTTGCGTAGTAACCGAGGCGAACTCCTTTGGTGGGGTCATATTTAGACACAGCCTTCATCAGGCCGATGTTGCCTTCTTGAATCAGGTCGAGGAGGTTGTGGTACATCGATCGGTATTCGTAAGCGATCCGAACGACGTTTCTCAGATTGGCTGAAACCAGCATTTTGGCCGCATTGACGTCTCCGGCCTCCTGCATTCTTTTTGCAAGCGCTTGTTCTTGCTCAAGAGTCAGAACGGGTGCGTTCCTAATTTCATGGAGGTAGCGCTTCAGCGGATCCGAGGGGATAAGATTTTTTTCAGTTTTATCGAGTAGGCCCGAGTCATAGGGATTGTAGGCAACTGGCAGCGCTTCATCCGAGTCTTCTTCTGGCAGCTCGTCATCGCTTTCGTCCAGTTCAACAATTTTGTTCGCTTTGACTTCAATGGCGTCATTCTCTTTCATTTTGGATGGTAGAGAATCTGCAGGCTTTTTGAGTGATTTTGTCTTGGGCTTGCCGCTTTTTGCCATGGTTTTTCCTGTTGCGGTTTCGAGAATATCATACATAGTGAAAAGTTGAATGAGGCACGAAGCGAAAAAGCATATTTACCCGAATGGATTGACTCTCATCGTAGACGAGGCGCCGCAATTAAAGTCCGTCGCCATTGGCGCGTGGGTTAAAACAGGCTCTCGATATGAAGCTCGGGAATCTTGGGGGATGTGTCATTTCTTGGAGCACATGATCTTCAAGGGGAGCGAAAAGCGGGGTGCTGCTGAAATTTCAAAAGATGTGGACCGAGTGGGTGGAGACTTTAATGCCTTCACTTCGCGTGAGCACACTTGCTTTCATTTCTATCTTCCTTTTCAAGAAGTCAGCCTTGGTGCGACTCTCCTCAAAGAAATTCTTTTTAAGCCTCTGTTTGCAAAAAAAGAAATAGAGAAGGAACGCCAGGTGGTCCTTCAAGAAATTGCGATGACCAAGGAGAGTCCCGAAGAAGATTCATTTGATCGATTTCTTGAGAAATCTTATGGGAATCATCCACTCGGACGAAATATTTTGGGGACCGCGGAAAGTGTTCAGTCCTTAGATCGAAAAAAAGTTTCTCGGTTTTTTCATGAGCATTACCGACCTGAAAATATGGTCCTTGCCGTTTCAGGGGCAATCACCTTTGAAAAAGCAAAACGTGAGTTTTCCCTGATTGGTGAATCGACGTGGCCAGGTCGGGATAAGGCGCGAGATTTGAAGCCTGCCTGGGGTGCGAACCCGCCCGATGGTACTGATCCTGGATTTTGGTGGATGAACGAAAAGTCTGAACAGGCCCATGTCGTGTATGGCTTTTCAGCTCCAGTAAAAAATCAAAAGGAACGTGTGATCTCCACCATGATTCAACAGCACCTTGGTGGTGGAATGAGTTCGGTGTTGTTTGATCAAATTCGCGAGAAAAAAGGCTGGGCCTATACCGTTTATGCGAGCGCAATTCAGTTTCTCGACACTTCAAACTTTTCAATCTACGCGGGAGTAAAGGCCGACAAGGTCCTTGGAACTTTAAAGGTGATGACCCAAGAGCTTCACAAGGTGGCCCGGGAGGGGATTCCCCTGCAAGATCTGAAGCGGATTAAAGATAGTTTGGTTTACTCTTATGAGCTCTCTTTGGAGAGTTCTGAGTCCAGAATGATGACGATCTCTAGCTCCGAGCTTTTCTTTAAAAAGGGATTTACCTTTAAAGCCTACGAAGAGCTCATTCGTTCTATTCGTGTTTCCGATACGCAGGAGCTCATGCAAGAGTGGATCAAGAATCATCGCCCCACTGTTCTGGTTCTTAGTCAGAAGCCCAAAAGCAGAGAAGCCTGGCAAGCGATCAAATCTGAAGCTTTGAAGCTCACCGGGCTTCCCCTGGTTCTTGAAGAAATCTAAATTGAAACTATTTCTTACGTTTGCGTAGAATCGAAATTAAGATAAATCCGATTGCGCCGATACCGCCATAGAAATAGATGGGGTCATTCATGAGGGCTGCCAGAGCACTCGGCTTTGGTTTTGGAGCCTCTTCACCCGCACCTTGAACAGAGCCAAATACGGTATCGCCACTGACGCCACTTGGAATTTTTGCATTCTTGAAAAGGTCACTCGAAGCGGGAGCTGCGTTGAGCCCACCATCTCGACGAAAGGCTTTCAGTGATTTGACCATTTCCTCAAACTGAGGAGCGTATTCTTGATACTTGTTTTTATTGACCGAGTAAGTCACCAAGATCCCAATCCCGTCCGTTACGGTTGCAAGGTAACGGGTGTAGAAACCTGGAATCTCCGATTCCAAATGAAGTGCATCAACCCATGCACGGTCTTGAATGGTTTTATTTTGAGCATAGCTGACGGTAGAGGTCACCGGTTTGCCTTGAGCATTTGAATAGGACTTAGGAGTTTTCAGATAAGACACATATTGATCAAGCGTGTCCTGTTCGCCCTGAATTTTTGCAGCCAGAATAATAATGGCCTCTTTTTTCTTAGTCGCGTCTTGTTGATTTTGGCAAACCCACTCCGTTCCCTCTAAAATACAAACCCAAGCAGAAGGGAGATCGAACTCAACAAATTGATTGGCCCACTTAGCGGCCTGCGATGGTGGTGAAAATAAAATTCCTGATAAAATTGCCAAACAACCCAGTAGAGATTGCTTCATTCCGTTTTTCTCCCCTTTATCGCAGAAGTCTTCGTGCGATAGATCCCGTTTCAATCCAGTGGTCTTGATAATATTCTACCACAATCAATGCGGCCTCTTCACTATTTACGTGGGTGACTTTTGCTCTCGCAATCGGTTGATTCTCCATGAAAATGTCAAAAAGCTGTCCTTTTTCAACGGAATCCGTTGAGCCTTTATCGATTTTTACCAAGAAGAGCTGATCGTTATAGGAGCGAACTGCCGCCTCCAAATCATAGCTTGAAAATCCTTTGATCGATGAAGGGGGAGGCGTTCGTTTGTTTAATTTCACAGGTGTCTTAGGGCTAGGTTCTGGATCTTCGCCACCCAGAGGTGCAAAATCAAATGTGACCCCTAAAGAAACCATGATTCCACTCGGGATGTCGGTGCCCATGAGAGGGGAATCAATCCCAGCGTAAATCGTATGACCCGCCTGAGTTTTGTATCCTATTTTTCCATGAGCTCCGAGCCAAGCAGGGTTCACGCCATTGATGAGCATGCTCCCTCCTGAGCCCGTGAGTCGATCTGAAACCGTATTGAGGAGGGTAGTTGAGTCGTGAGTTGCGATATCTGTTTTCAGCGATACCTGACCCATCACTCCGCCTTCAAAGAGAAAACCCCGGTAGGCAGGATCGCGCTTCAGAATAAGGCTCCAAGGAATCGCCGAGGAAAACCCCTTCGAGCGGTACGTGTATCCTAGGCCTCCTTCTAAATAAAAATCAGTGATCGAGAGGAGTCGAAGGGGGGTTTCCGTGAAAATCCCCGCAGTCATATCCGTTGACCCGTCTCCAAGATAGGCGTTACCACTGGATTTCGCGGCCGAGTTTGAATAAGCGGACACCCGCACTTCACCTTGAAGGTTAAGGCTAAAACTTCCATCTGAATTAAAAGCACGATAAGCAAAACCGCCTAGGCAGTCTCCGAGCCCAAAGTTGGAAGAGTCTCGTTGATTAGGGACTTGAACTTTTGCCGAAAGAAGCGAGAACCTCGAAAAAATAAAGAAGTCGTTATTGACTCCATAGTTGGCATTGAGGTCAACCAGCATTCGGGTGTTACTGGCCGATGCAGGAAGGGCAACTGAATTGGAGTTGTCATCAAAATTGCTGGAGGTAGAGAAGTATCCGGCGCGCGGTTCCAAAATCAGACCCGCATGGGATCCGGTGTGGTTCTCCCAGTACTGAAGCATCGGATGGGCGAACCCCTCTGAGCTAAATGAAAAAAGCGCAAATAATATCAGAAATTTAGTGATACGCCGTCCCAAAACCGAACCTTGAGTTTTCATGTCTTTCATCCTAACCTTTGTCCACTAAGGATAGCAAAAAACATGTCAATTTATGAAGAGTCGCTTGAGTATCATTCCAGTGGTCGTAAAGGGAAAATAGAAGTCGTTACCACTAAAGCCGTTACTACCCAAAAAGATTTGTCACTCGCCTACAGTCCTGGCGTAGCTGAGCCTTGTATCAAAATTGCTGAGGATCCAAACCTCGCTTACGAATACACCACCAAGGGAAATTTGGTTGCGGTGGTTTCAAACGGAACAGCCGTTTTGGGCCTCGGTAACATCGGAGCGCAAGCGTCTAAGCCTGTAATGGAAGGGAAGGGAATCCTTTTCAAGAAATTTGCAGATATTGATGTCTTTGATATCGAGCTCAATGCTCCCAATCCAGATGATGTGATTCGTGCCTGTGAAATGCTGGAGCCTACTTTTGGAGGGATTAACCTTGAAGACATCAAGGCTCCCGAGTGTTTTTATATTGAAGAAGAACTCAAAAAGAAACTCAAGATCCCTGTGTTTCATGATGATCAACACGGGACCGCAGTCATCAGCGGCGCTGCATTCTTGAACGCGCTTGAGTTCGTGAATAAGAAAATTGAAGATATGAAGGTCGTGTTCTGTGGCGGTGGGGCAGCTGCCATTGCTTGCGCAAATCTCTATATTCACTTAGGGGTTCGTCGTGAAAACCTGATCATGTGTGATTCTAAAGGGGTCATTTACAAGGGGCGCACAGATGGAATGAATCCATACAAAGAACGATTTGCAGTTGATACTGCGAAGCGAACCATTGCGGAAGCCCTTGATGGCGCAGATGCGTTTGTCGGTGTTTCCGTAAAAGGCATCGTGACTAAAGAGATGGTTGCGAAGATGAGCCGTGATCCAATTATTTTCGCTATGGCAAATCCAGAGCCTGAAATCTTGCCTGAAGACATTTTAAGCGTCAGAACTGATGCCATTATTGCGACCGGACGTTCAGACTACCCCAATCAGGTGAACAATGTTCTGGGTTTCCCTTTCATCTTTCGTGGCGCGCTCGATACTCGAGCGATGGCGATCAATGAAGAAATGAAAATGGCAGCCGTGAGAGCGCTTGCTCAACTGGCAAAAGAAGACGTACCTGAATATGTTTCACGCGCCTATGGCGGACAACAGTTCAAATTTGGACGGGATTATTTGATTCCAAAGCCATTTGATCGCCGCGCTCTCCTTTATGTTGCGCCCGCAGTAGCGAAGGCTGCAATGGATTCTGGAGTTGCTCGAATTCAAATTGACGTGAAGCAATACCGAGAGAAGTTAGAGAGCTTCCTGGGGTTCACTTACACAGCAATGCGCTTTGTGCGGAAACAAGTGAGAAAAGCAGAGCGAGATATTGGTCGTAAAATATCGCTCGTTTTCCCTGAAGGGGAACACCAGAAGATTCTTCATGCGGCTAAGATCGTTCGTGATGAGAACCTTGCAGAGCCGATACTTCTTGGAAATCCAGAAAAAATTAAGCTCGAAATCGCCCGATTGGGACTGGAAGAGGCTCTTGAGGGAGTTCAAATCATTCGTCCTTCTCAGAGTGAACTGCTTCCAAGATTTGCACAGCGATTTTTCGAAAAGCGTCAGCGCAAGGGTGTGACCCTCGCTAACGCTGAAGTGCTCATGAAGCAAAACACCTACTTTGCCGCCATGATGGTCGAAGAAGGAATCGCGGACGGAACCATTGGTGGGATTGCTCAAAGTTATCCTGATACTCTGAAACCCGCGATGCAAGTCATTGGAGTAAAACCCGGTAAAACGCTTGCAGGGATCTATATGATTGCCAATAAGAAGAAGACCTATTGGTTTGCGGATACGACCATCAATGTGGAACCCGATGCCGCGGCCCTTGCAAATATTGCGGTGACCACAGCAGAGCTGGTAAAAACCTCAACAGGGACTGAACCTCGGGTGGCGATGTTGTCTTTCTCTAACTTTGGTTCAAATGATCATCCAGCAACTCAAGCCGTTCGAGATGCAGTGAAGATCCTTCATGCAAAACACCCTGAATTGATTGTGGATGGAGAGATGCAGGCGGATACAGCATTGAAGCCGGAAATCTCGAAAGAGAGCTTCCCGTTCAATCAAGTGGCTGGAGATGCAAACATTCTCATTTTCCCTAACCTTCATGCCGCAAACATTGCCTATAAGCTCGTGTGGCGCATGGGTGGTGTTGAGGCCATTGGACCGATTTTAGTGGGGATGAACAAGCCAGTGTGTGTCCTTCAACGGGGATCAGATGTGAATGATATTGTAAACATGGCCGCAATTACTGCGTTTGAAGTCTATAATACTCAACGCGAAGGAAAGGAAATCCAGAAATGAAAAAAGAAATTCTAACCAACACTGCTCCGGCTCCGATTGGACCCTATTCACAAGCCATTGAAATTGGAAGCTTGGTGTTCTGCTCGGGTCAGATTCCGCTTGATCCTTCTAATGGATCCATCGTGGGTGAAGGCGATGTGGAAGCGCAAACCAAACAAGTCATGAAAAATATTAGCGAGGTTTTAAAGAAGGCTGAGCTGTCATTTTCAAACGTGGTGAAAACGACTATTTTTCTAAAGAGCATGGGTGACTTTCCAAAAGTGAATGCCATTTATTCAGAGTCTTTTTCGGCACCTTTTCCAGCTCGTTCTACAGTCGAAGTCGCTCGTTTACCGAAAGATGTTTTAGTTGAAGTTGAAGTGATTGCTAGTCGCTAATAGAATGCGATTCTTAACCTTTGTACTCTCTGTTTTTGTTGGATTTCTTGCGACCGCGGGCCTTTTTTTATGGTTCGCGGCGGGAGAGATTTACGACTATTCAGACAGTTTTGATCTCGCTCGGGACGGAAAAGATACGGAAGTCGTAGTGGTTCTTGCAGGGGGAAAAGGTCGGATCCCACAGGCCGTTGCACTTTGGAAACAAATCCGGGATCAGAGAGGTCAAAAGGGCGAACCTGTTTTGTTCTTATCGGGCCTTGGGCCGGTCAGCGGGATGGACTCGCTCAAAGGGCAGGGAGTTAAAGCTGAATCGATCGCACTTTTGAATCGAGACAATTTGGTGTTTGAAAATGTAAGCGAGAACACCTTTGAGAATGCGCAGCTATTTGCTTCCTTTGCTCGTCAGAAGAAGTGGAAACATGCTGTTCTCGTCACAGCCGGGTATCACATGAGGCGAGCTGAATTTATTTTGAAAAAAGTGTTGGATCCGGATGTCGTCTTAAAAACAGAGACGGTTGACGCTAAACACTTTGGACGCAATGAATGGCACCATGACGAGTATGCGCTGCGAGTAACGGTCATTGAGTATCTCAAGTGGCTCTACTACCGTTATTCTTATTAGTTGTTCGCTTTACTAAGGCTTTGCGAGAATGAGTTCTTGGCTTTTGATTTCATCCATTAAATTCATCACAGCAATTGCGCGATGAGAGATTTTGTTTTTCATTTCATTTCCAATTTCTGCGAGCGTCTTACTTTGTCCTTGAGGAATGAAAATCGGATCATAACCAAATCCTTGAATACCGCTTGGTTCCATTGCGATCGTGCCATCCAGTGTTCCCACGACATGAAGGGTTTTTCCTTCCATCACTAATGCGAGGTGACACACAAAGCGGGCGGTTCTCTTTTCAGCCGGAACCCCTTTTAATTCTTCTAAAAGTTTTTTGATATTGGCCTGGTCCTGCGTTTCACCGAGCTTTGGCGTAGAATATCGATGAGATCTGACTCCCGGTCTCCCGTTCAGGGCATCGACTTCAATGCCTGAGTCATCCGCGATGGAAGGGTAGTGGCAGCCATGGTTGCAGGCACGGGCCTTTGCAATGGCATTCTCTTTGTAGTGTTCAGAGGTTTCAACGAGACCGAGTTTCTCAGCATTGCGAAGAAATTCTTGGGCCGGAGCAATCTGGATGTCCGGATAGCGTGAGAAGAGCAGTTGAAATTCTTCAAACTTGTGACGGTTAGTGGACGCTACAACTAGAATGTTAGAGTTTCTCATACCTCGTCATTCTAATCAAAGTGGACGACATAGGCTAGACTTTTGATCTTCGTAGCGTCCTCAATTTTTAATGCACCGGATTGACGAACATAGAGGTCAAAAAGTTGGTTTGCCCAATAAAGTTCGTCTGTGGAGCAGCCCACCCCACTATTATAGCAACCCGCCAGGATGGTCAGAATCTTAGAGCAGTCTCCTTGGAAACTTCGAATCATTTGAAAATCGAGGACTAAATCTCCCGCGACCTTCCCGGTAGAACCATCACTGTAAGTAATTGTGCTTGGGTGGCTACGGTCTAAAAAACCCACCTGCTGCATTTGAAGTTTCATCTGACAGGCAGGATCGGAGCCAAATTGAGAAAGGGGTGAGCTCGTTTGAACTCCAATATTGCCCTGGCTATCGATCAGCGTTCCAATGCAGGAGGAGGTATCCGGGTTCAAAAAACAATCCGTCTGCCGGGCACCAATAAACATTTTCACGCCGGGCGTAGTTACGGGTTGGGCGATATAGAGGGGGTCACTAAAATTATCGAGGATGGTGCTCGGAATGGCCGAAAGGGGCGTCGTGTTGTTGCTCGAGTTCGTGCTGTCTTGATAAAAAACGAACACCTCAAATTTCTTCGCTTGGGTGTTGAAGACTTCAACGGAGCTAAATTTAGGGGTAACCTTTGGGGGCTCCGAATAGTTACCAAATCGGCAACCCTCCAGGCTCAGCATGGTCAATAATCCGACTCCTAGGGATAGGAGTTTTAAATCTTTCAAATTCATGTTCCGAGAATCCTTTCTCTGAAGACTGTATCGACCGATCTTTGCTACAACTGAATGGGCAAGAATTGCCGAGGAGGGCTGGTCGATGGGTATGGGAGAATGGATGAAGATGAAAAACCAAATTCTCGTAATGAGCTTATTGTTGAGTGCCTGCGCCCGAGCCCCGATTTCAACCGTCTCACTTCCGTCGTACTTAAGTGCCGATGGAAAAACGGAAGAGGTCTTCGAAAACGCATCCTCGACCCCGATTCTGAGTTTAATTCGCGGCGCGAAAAAATCGATCGAGATTGAAATCTACGAAATGGGAAATAAGCAGGTCTTGAATGAACTCCAACTCGCGATGGATCGAGGTGTCTCTCTTCGCATCATTCAAGAAGGGACCCCGGTTGGAAATTCTTGCCATATTTTTGAGCCCGTTCAAATTGAAGAAGATGAGACCTGTCAAAATTTAAAGTCCTTTTTGGGAAAAGTGAAAGCAAAGGGTGGCACTTATGTGCCGTTCGCCCATGATCAGCTTTGCGGTGAAAACAAGAAAAACTGTTTTGAGCACGGCAAGATGATCATTATCGATCAAGCTCGTGTACTCATCAGCACTGGAAATTTCAACTTGTCCAATCTTTGCTTTTCGGATGAGAATCCCAAAAATTGTAACCGAGATTTCTCGGTCGTGAGTTCCGATCCGGCTGTCGTGCAAACCTTAGGTAAAATTTTTGAACAAGATCTAAAACAAAATGCTTCAGAGCTTCCATCCCTCCTCAGTTCGGATGCTGCTCGAAAGCTCACGGTGAGCCCTTTCTCGTTTCCGCCCATCAAGGCCTTTATTCAATCAGCTAGAAAAACGCTCCAAATTGAAAACCAGTACCTCAATGACCCTGAAATGAATCAAGCAATCTTAGATGCGGCCGCTAAGGGAGTAAAAGTACAGATCTTGGTGGCCAGTGCTTGCAGTTTTGGAAAGCCGAAGGCGGGTGATGTGAACCGCTGGAATCAAGTATATGGAACCTTTGATCAGACGGGAATTCAAAGTCGAATCTTTGATCGTCAAATGAAGGTAAGGGGGGCAAGTGGTTACCTTCACGCAAAAGTCATGATTGCAGATGGGGAACGTGCTTGGGTAGGGTCTGTGAATGGATCTGGCACCGCGATTCGATCCAATCGAGAGTTTGGGGTCTTTATTTCTGATTTTCAGGAAGTTCAGAAATTGGTCAGCTATTTTGAGCAGGACTTCAAGGATCCGAATGGAGAATCATGGCAAGAGTCGCTCCTTTGCGAAAAGGATCCACGCCCGGCTTCCAAAGAATAATGAATCCCAATTTTTTTAAGGCCACTTCAGCTCGTTTTTTGTTTTCGATTTCAGTCCAGAGTCAGGCCGTCCTCATGGGATGGCAAATGTATGCGCTGACGCATGATCCTCTAAAATTAGGGATGATTGGACTGACTGCAGCCCTTCCCGCGCTAGGACTTTCGCTATTTGCGGGATACCTCGTAGACCGACTGAATCCCTTACGTATTTATCAAACCGTCATCCTGGTCAGTTTATGTTCAGTAATGGTTGCCTGGAATGCAAGCACACCGCGTGAGCTTTATATTGCTGCATTTTTAACTGGGATGATGAGAAGTTTTTCTTCCCCATCCATGAACAGCATCATTCCGAGAATTGTCAGTCGGGAAGAAATCAAGAGATCCTCCGCCTACACAACTCTTGCTTTTCAGTTTGCCGGTGTCATGGGGCCAGGACTCTCGGGGGTCCTCCTTGGGATTCGCGGATATTCATTTCCCTATATTCTCTGCCTATCTTCCTTGATCGTTGCTTCTTTAACCCTCTGGACCATCGACTATCCCCACAAACAGGTTCCTAGGAATGAATCACTAAAAAAAGTTCCAGCATTTGAAGAGTTACTGCTGGGAGTGCGATTCGTCTCCAAGCATCCCTTACTTTTAACCGCTATGAGTTTAGACATGTTTGCTGTCCTCTTTGGAGGAGTGACTGCAATGCTTCCTGTATTTGCGGCTGAAATTCTAAAGGTGGGTCCGATGGGACTGGGGTGGCTACGCGCTGGTCCCGCGATGGGCGCGATATTGATGGGGGCTTATCTTATTCGAAATCCTGTGGGTGCCAAAGCAGGGAAGATGCTCATGAGTTCAATACTCGGTTTTGGCATCTGTATTTTAGTTTTTGGACTTTCGAGGAATTATGCCTTGTCTCTTGTGGCCCTGATTGTGAGTGGTGCGCTGGATTCTATTAGCATGGTCATTCGAGGTGCTATTGTGCAGCTCTGTTCCCCCGAAGGGATGCGTGGACGAATCGCATCTGTGAATGCTGTTTTTATTGGGTCATCCAATGAAATTGGGGAGTTTGAATCAGGGGTGGCCGCGAAGCTTCTCGGAACGGTAAATTCAGTTCTTTTTGGTGGAACGATGACTCTCCTTACTGTCCTCGTTGTTTTTCTACGCTCGAATGAACTTCGTGCCCTGGACCTAGGCGAACTTGAGAAAAGACACTCTTAACCAGAGCCTTCATTCGCCTAACATCTTGAGTATCGGGTTGAGCTTTCGAGTAGGTAAATTTGACATAAAGTGAGGTGAGCTCCTCAAGGGGTGATGCGACTTCAGGAAAACGCTCAAGGATCAATTTTTGGAAGGACTCTGGACCTTGGTCAATCCCTCGCTCGAGGCCCCATTTTTGAAATCGTTTACAAAACTTTATGTAAGCGTGGGTCACCTGTTCTTGTGGGCTCTGCGGTTGGTGTAGCCAGGCATAAACAGCAAAAAGAAGTAGGATCGTGAGTAAAGAAAGGATTACGAGAGTTGAGCCTGGGTTTTCCTCAAAATAGAATCTGAGCTCGCTAAATAGAGCTTCTATCCAGCCATAGAGTTCTGGCTCAGTATCGATTCGCGGCATTGATTCGAAATTATGCAGTGAAAGTGTCGGGTCGACCCGGATCCACGATTTCTTTTTGGCAGACCAAAACTCACTCCACGCGTGCGCATCTTTTTGATCTACCCGATAGGAATGAGAGTGCGGATTCCAATGCCCGCCCCGATAGCCTAAAACCACCCGAGACGGAAATCCAAAGGACCTCATGATACTTGAAAAGCTCGCAGCATAATGTTCACAATATCCTTTTCGTGATCGGAGCAAAAATGAGCTCAGTTTTGGGTCACGGAGGACTCCCGGAGTAGTCGTGTATCGAAACTTTGATTGAAACCATTTCAAGACTTCTGTTTTGAGTGCCACTTCTTCTTTGGCGTGTATTCTAAATGGCTCAAGGGCGTTGCGAAGTAATGGATCATTGATTGGGAAAAGCCGACTTTCAATAGGGTTAGGTGGAATACTGAGATCTGGACTGCCTCGAAGGGATGACTCAGCCATCACAAGATTTTCGCTCATCACTTGAACCTGGGTTGGGGCATCCAGTGCAACGGGGGTTTCAGCATTGTGCTCAACTAAGAGGATTCTTTGAGAAATCCCCCCCTTCCGAGTGGTCTGTTGGGGTTTTACTTTTTCAGGATGAAACCAGTGCAGTCCATCGACTGTGCTGGAAAGGGTCGTCACCCGCCAATAGCGGTCCTCAGGTGGAATGTGCTGATCAGTCTTCGCAATAAATGCAGTCTTAGATCCACTTCGAAGTTCGGGCGTTATGCCTGGAAAAATCTCACTACCCGTCCCAAATCCAATGATGCCGTCTTGGCTAGGAGAGTAGAAGGATTGAATTCTCAATTGTGGAAAAAGAACAAAGAGAATGAATCCGAAGATGCTCATGACGAGGATCAGGCGAATACTGTTTTTCATGAGTTCTTTCAGGAAGACCTGAACCTGCTGTGCTTCATGGGTCAGCGATAAGAGTATCCAGCCTAAAAAAGTATCCACTAAAATCAGCGGAATTAAGAGTGCTTGAGGTCGTTGATAAATTAGGAATAAAATTGAGAGAAGGAAGGAGAGGTAGATCGAAATGCGTTTCATTTGATTAAATTTAAAATAAATGAAGGTACACAACAGAAATGCCGTCAGGACCATCCACCCAGGGAGGATTAATCTCATTAAAAAAAGGTGCAAAATGAGCCAAAAGTAAGGAATCATCCTTGGATTTCCTGGTAGGTGCTCATGGCTCTTAAATAGTGTTCTTTGGGGAGTGAATGGAATTCAATCGGAGGCCCCAGGAAAGGAGCCTGAACGGAATATGGAATTCCCTCCTTCTCGAGCTGAAGGATCCAATGAGTTAATTGTGAGAGTTTAACTTCAAACGGTAGCGACTGAAGGTCGGTCCACTGAATGATGACGGGAGCTTTTGTTTCGTCCTCGAAAACCTTTATGAGTTTGATCGCAGATTTAGCATATTGTTTCCAGTCAATAGACTTGGGTTGAGCGTAAGTGGGGGCCGGTCGATGTTCTATGAACTCAAGTCCATCATTCACCTTTTTTTCCGAAATCGAGGGTAGTGCTAAAAGAGAAATTGCCCTCGGGTAAATGTACAGTTCGGGAGTGGGATTCCATTGCCTCCAGGTGTAGAAGACCCCGATTGGAAACCCGCTTGAGATTCGAATCGACGGAATCGAATACTTGCCTCGAGAGAGAGGGGGGATCTTCAGTTGAATGAGGCGCGTTTCTCCGGCCTCTAGTGTTGAAACCAAGGCTCCAGCAGCAGCGTCCAGGCCAGGAAATGAAATGCGCAATTGGCGCCTTGACTCCTGGCTCTCGTTCTTCAGCGTGATACTGATCTCGGCTGATTGATCCGCAGGGCAAAGAGGGGTTTCGACACGCTTGATACTGATTCCCGTGAGATTAGAGTTCGACTGAACCATTCCACTCAGATAGAGAATGGCGAGGATCAGGCCAAAGAATTGAACGGGGGGATGATTGAAGATGGCCCCACAAAAAAGACATGCAAAGAACAGGGAACCAAGCCCAATCCCACTCCAATTGGGGATAATATAGGTTCTATTTTCTCTAAAAAATTGACTAATCCACCGAGACATTTTTCAAAAGTTCTTCAAAGTTCTCAATTCGATGATTCATGACTGAGGGTGCGATCGCTTGAATGTCTTCTGGAATAATGAAGTCACGATTCTGTATGAATGCCCACGCCTTTGATGCACGCAGGAGATCCAGTCCTGCTCGGGGCGAAAGGCCTCCACTCAGTGAACGGCTTTCGCGTGTGAGCCTCAATATATATTTTAAGACTGCTTCTGAGGCATGAATGTTCTCCACTTGATTTTGAAGAGTCAATAGTTCCGTGACCGTGAGTTGAGGCGCAAGGGCCTCTACTTGTTTTGCCTTTTCAGCTCCCTGAAGACCATCGGTGAGAAGTTTAAACTCTGCTTTTTCGTCTGGAAATCCTAGTGAAATACGCATTAAAAATCGGTCCAGTTGTGATTCTGGGAGTTCGTTGGTTCCGAGACTGCTTCTTGGGTTTTGAGTAGCGAAAAAAAGGAACGGTTCAGACAAGGAATGAGTGATCCCGTCGACTGTAATTTCTCTTTCTTCCATAGCTTGTAGGCAAGCACTCTGGGTTCTGGGGGAAGCGCGATTCAATTCATCGCCCAAAACTAATTCAGAAAAAATGGGCCCTGGCTGAAAGTGAAAGCGCTGATCAGACTGACTAAAAATTGAGACTCCCAGAATATCTGTAGGGAGTAGGTCGCTCGTGAATTGGATCCTGCTGAAGCGGAGGCCAAGGAGCTTTGACAGGGTCTTGATGAGTGTGGTCTTTCCCACCCCGGGTTGATCTTCTATTAGAAGGTGACCGCGGGCTAGAACGCAGCATAGGACGAGCGTAATGTTTCGTTCTTTGCCATGAATGATTGAGTTTGCGGTTTGAATGAGACTGTGAATTTGATTAGGTGTCATAAATGGCCCCTGGCCTTCTTGGACCAGGGGCAATTGGTTTATGCTGATTTACGAGTGGATTCATTGTTTTCCCACCACTGCTTAGCCCAGTGTGTTTCTGTAGATTCTACCCAGGTATTTCCTCGAACCTCATTCCACACGAATTGTTCGAGTTCATCCGGAGTAGCAACATCAAGCCAAATCGAACAGTCCCAGTTTCCTGTGGTTGACCAGACGCCGCGAACCCAATGGTTCTGTTTCCAATTTTGCCACGCAGATTCGGGAGCGCCCGGTTTCCACTTCACGTTTACCCATGCTTGCCATTTATTCATAACTTACCCCTTTTCACGTCTTAGAATGATCGTTGACGGGGCCCGCAATCAATAGGCAGATTCTTCCTGGGTGACCAATAATTTGACCATTTTATATTAATAGAGTGTATTTAATTATTTCTTCAATACAGGGTCTGCGTTAGATTAGAAGTAGCTTTAATTATTGATGAAGACAATATTCTTGTGGTGCCATTATGCAGTCGGCCTCATGC
>CAIOKW010000182.1 GCA_903858975.1 Oligoflexia bacterium
CTTGGCCGACCCAACAAAAAACCATCGCATTCTCGTCTTTTCTCAATACTAAAAATTCAGACATTAAAGTTAAAAAGAATGGGGGCCAGAAATGAAAAATCTCACTTACCTAACACTCTTCATTTCATTTCAGTTTTTGAGTAGTTCATTTGCAGAGGATTGCATTAACTGCCATATCCACACCCCAGAAGCACCGATTGAAAATAAACTTCTACCCCCTCTACCCGGTGGAATTCACTGTCCGAATGCAGATGAACTCCTCAGCAACGAGATCAATGCATCCTATAAATCAATTGCAAGCAAGGCAGTCACCAGTCGAATCATCGATGGGAAACAGTTTAAGGGTTATCTAGATGAACTCAATTATCTCGCATCCTCACTCGGGCCTCATTCCCCTAAATCATGGGCTATGGCGAAGAAGAGTTGCGAAACCGCACTTTGCGCCCTGAAGACAATGGTAGGCAGCGAAGAAAATGCTAAAATGCTGGTGCTCGTCAAAAAAAATTCAGGTTACACCATCAAACTTGATCAATCGGAAGGCAAAACGGCTGACGGATGGGTCGAGCAAATGTGGAGCACATCTGAAATCAAGCTGTTCTATAAGGTTTCCCAGGAACTCCCTGCCCCCCTGCGATCTCTCTATGGAATTAATGGCTTTTGGAGAATTCCTTCCGGGTATAGCAATCCAAATGCAAGAGATGCTGCAGCTTATTCAACGCCGAATATCGTCATCGGTGGGAAAGTTTGGCGCGATGGAAAAATCGTCGCGCTTGATGGAGCTTTTGATGCATCCAAATACCACGACAATGACCACGGATTTGATGAACACGCATTCGTTCATGAGATCTGCCATCACAAGGATTTCCAAAACATCTACCACTCACCCAATGCAACCATGCTGAGCGAAGCCCCGGGCTCAAGCTTTGGAGCTCTCAGCGGATGGAGAAAGGTCGCGAAGGCAGGTGAAACCACTTGGACCTATAAAGCAAAGGCTGACGGAAAAGGCTTTGTATCTGAATATGCCGAAACTCAACCTGCAGAAGATTATGCCGAGACCTGTTCTGATTATGTACTCTCACCCTTGAGCCTAAAAAGAGATGCTCCCGGAAAATATGAGTGGATGAAAAATAACGTTTTTCACGGCGAAGAGTATGTAAATGCAAAATGGAATACCCCAGCGAACAAAGTGACTCCCTGGCCAGAACTTGAAAAGACGCTGACTAACCATTCTGAGTGTTCAGACACGATCAAAAATTGCCTCACTGGAGTCACTTATGAAAAAGGCGCCTATCACTGGAGTCAGCTAGAATCATCAACTGCAAATTCTTCTCTCCACTCGCTTCATACCCAAAATCCCTCTGAATTCTTCTCGGGAAATACTTGTTGGACCCATGCGAGAAAAAAATGGACTGACACTAAAATTGCTGAACTCTCTCAAGATCAACAGTATTGCGAAAAAGGGGGTGCCCCGAGAATCCAAAGTGCGTCTACTCAGTGGTGTAGTGAGGACTGGACGGCGATCAATAATCTCATCACCCAGTTCGATCAAAAGATTCTCGATGAAGAGGCGAAAAAATGTGCCCAAAACAAAAAAGACCTGAGCACCCAATGCATGATGGCCGGATACTTCAATGCTAAAGGCGTAAACTCCGAAATGGCGTCCACACTCAGGAACGTCATTCCAGGAGGATCTCAAAAAGCGCAGGTGATTCAGGCTATTCAATCCACCTCTCCCACCGTGGTGCTCAAAAGCTGTATTGGAACGCAAACCTACGCCATGATTCCTAAAGGTGATAACGGCGAGACCTGGGTGTACTATGGTGCCAATGCTAATTCGAGTAACCTAGCTCCCCTCGAGTCACAAAAAGAGTGGGACATCAACACTCAAACCACCAACTGTCTCAATGGAGTGCTCAAAAATCTAAAAGCTCAAGGTTATTCGGGCACGGATGACATTCAACTTCAAAGCATGCGCACACTTTTTGACGAAAGCGGAATTGCAACCACAGTCAAATCATTCAACCAAATGCTCATTTCTGCGCGAACAAAATCCTATGATTGTGCGATCAAGTTCATGTCTGATAAAAAACAAAAACAATGCAATAGCGACGCCCTCAGTACCTCAATCACAGCATGGGCACAGGGAGACTCTGAAAAACTCGCATTGATTCATGATCAAGAACTTTTTGAGAAATTAAAATCTTGGACTCAATGGTAGCTTTTTTCTCAGATGCGCAAGAACTCTATGAAAACCTCTTCGGGTACTGGTAAAAGCCAGCGCCCAGAGAGCCATCCAATTCACGATGATCCCTGGAGTGCCTTGATGACCAGGATTGTTTCTTGAGATATCCCGAACTGTAGCACAACCCATCATACCACTTTTAAGCTCATTACGGGGATTGAGCCAAGTGATGCCGTCAACATCATCCTGAGAGAGATTTAAACTCGTTTTTGAAGAAATATCATAATACATGAGGGCGTACTCTTTTTCCGCGTGCCCTAAGCCAAGTACATGGCCCATTTCATGAGCGATGACAATTGCAGCCTGAGTGTTCGAGAAGTTATTGAAGTAGGCCTGCTTCGTGCTGTCACCGTTCACTTGGATATAGCCAGCGGTGGGCCGTCCTCCAGAACCACTCCAGGTTCCCTGGGCAACAACAAAATCAGGACTCGTAATCACGCCTGAGTTACAGACAATGACCGGTGGGTTTGAATAGGCCGCACCCGTAGACACTACCGCCCCGCGCGCAAGTTTAATGCTGGAAGTGGGGGCTTTATTCCAAAGCTCCACTGCAGAATCAATCGCTGCATTCAAATTCGCCGCTGAAATCCCAAGACCCGTGCAGCTTGATTCATTCACGTCAAATGTCAGCGTCTCTGTGTTCCATCCCGCAATTAAAGACGATGAGCCCAAAGTGAACGCCAATGAATGAGGAGAGATGACAGATAATCCGAAGAACAAAATCGCGGTTTGAATTTTCATGTTAAAGAATTCCTTTGCTAATCGTCAAAAGAGTCGAGAAAGATCGGCGGGTCGAAATCGGGCTCAAAATCAAGGCATCAAAATCGATCCGAATATCCCGTACCCAGTGATAGACGACACCAAAATCCAAGAATAAGCTCTTTGAGCTTGTACTGGATCCAGGATAGTAAAAGGTTGCCGTGCCTGTTCCGTTTGAACGCTGAATGCTACCGCCTGGGCCTGTAATGGAGTAATTCAAAAGACCGACACCCGATTTCAAATCCCAGAAAAAAGACTTTTTAAAAACCTGAGTGAGCGAGCCCATTACAAATGTCTTTGCGATACTATCAGTGGTTTTCACGGAAAGCGGCGTCATGCTCAATGAAGCTTCGAGCGACCAGGTCGGTTTCACTGGAAAGAGATAACTTAAGGTAAGAGGAAGATAAAGTTCGCCCATCAATGAGGTGGACGCATCACTACTCGACGTCACTTTTCCCATATTATAAGAAGCGGCTCCTGCTCCTAAATAGAGCCTTTTTTCAGCGCGTGCCATCCCCGGAATAAAAAAGAGTACTAAGAGCAAAATCTTAAATGAAATCTTCATGAATACGACGACTTTACCGATTCTTATCAGTATTGCAATCAGATTCATTGTTTTTCATCCCTATAGATCTCACTTCAAGTGGGGGATTTTTTCCCCCACTTGAGCGACCCGAAAACTATAATCACCATGAAAATTCTTTAATAATGGCTCTTGTGCTCACGGCTTCGAGTGCAGGACCTAAAAATAATGAAGCCCTTTGGAGTAACTATGAAATCGAAAAAGAAAATGAAAATCATAACAGGCCTTCTAGGCTTAAGCGCAATCCTCGGATCAATGCAAAGTGCTAAAGCGAATTGCCGCGACATTCTTCGTGACGAAGTAGCTGTGAGAAAAAACACAGCGCGGCTCACACGCAATGATCTTATTGCATCTACCGTTGTGTCAGTTCCAGCAGGAGCTCTCTTTCTACCCGCTGGCGTTGTATTTGAAGGCATTGCTATTGGATATGAAATCAGCGATATGAACAAGCTCAACCAATCAAGAAGGGCGCTTGCAACATTTGAAGAAGCGGCAAATGGTGGTGGTGAAACCACTGAGAAACTTTATAAGAAATTGAAGCGCAATGAAAAAGACTCTAACTTGAGCTACGAAGACTTTATTCAAAATCTTCGCGAAATGGATCGAAATGAAAGTCTTTGCGCACCAGGCTCAGTACCGAGCAAGAAAGATTTAGTTAAATTAATCCTCGCTAAAAACGCTCCTCAAGCGTTGAACCAGGAATCACTGGATTCCTTGAGCGACGACACAAACTCAGACGAATCAGCAGAATAATATGGCGCCGGGTTCTGGATCAGATCCAGGACCCGGCACTCTTTAAGTAAAATTTAAATTTAATCAGGAACGACTACTATGCTTTCAAGCACCCTCTTCATCATGGCAACGGCCCTCTCCCCTTCTTCTCATGCCTGCCCCATCAATCACCTGGATTTAGAGGCTATTTCTCGCCAATACCATACTTCACACACCTCTTCTTACAGTCCCTCACTCGTGAGCGAAATAGACTTCAATGAGATGGTTCAAAAAACGGAAGCCATTTATAAACCCCTCTTTGAAAGTCACGGATTAACACTTAGAATCGAAGCGGATTGGAAGAGTGAGACTGAAAACGCCTATTCCGATGCAGAGGGAAAGACTCGATTAGTCTATCTCAACGGAGGTTACGCTCGCCATCCACTCATGACCAAAGATGCATATCAATCGGTGATCTGCCATGAAATTGGACACCATCTCGGTGGTTTCCCTCATGAAATGGGTTCTCCCTGGGCATCTGTCGAGGGTGAAGCCGATTATTACTCAACTTTGAAGTGCATGAAGTTGGTGATGAACGCAGATCCTCTGAATCAATCCATTGCTAATCAACTCGACTTGCCAGATGTAATCAAGGCTCAGTGCAAAGCTCAGTTCCCTGCTCCTGATGCCTATGCGATTTGCCTCCGCTCAGCTAAAGCATCAGAAGAATATGGCCGAGTCAATGCATCCCTTGCCACACCCAATGCAAGGAAACCGGTATCCCTCCTTACACCCGAAAATAGAAGAAGCATCCTCACCAACATGAGCTACCCTTCAACCCAATGTCGGGTTGATACAAAGCTTCAAGGTGCATTGTGCAATGTATCCCCCTTGATTGCCATAGGGTATAGTGACCCAACTGTTGGTACCTGTGGCGCTCAAAACTATTACGAATTAGGGGCACGACCGACTTGCTGGTTTGACCCCTTCGACAAATAAGGTAGAGTCCTGATCGACGGAACAAAGCTTGCTATACATGAAGAGTAATGTTGAGTTCCATTCGTAATGGTCTTTTTTTCGGCATCGGGATCGCGTTTTTAACTATCGCCGCAATATCCATTCCGACCAAGGGGATAAATGTCCAACGGATTGAGACACTCATCCAATCTATTGAGTCAAGTAGTGACCGCAAGCAAGTTCAACTGCAAGCCATTGAAAGAGAGATCCGCGATAGCCTGCAAGAATTTGAAGACATTAAAGAACAACTCTTGATGCAGCAAAGGTCATTGGCATTGGAGACCATGCTCGAATCGAGTGGCGAGCGTCATGCACGCCTGAACTTTGATGAACAATTACGTGCGCTCAATGAAAAGATACCCCCTGCTGAAATAGAACTCAAAGAACAAGAACAAAAAACCTTTCTTTATACGGCCGCACCAGACGACAGCGATGTCATGATGGACCTAAAAAATGAACTCAATAAAAGGCAGACCAATCTTGCGGAATTAAAAAGCCAATACTTGGATTTAATTCATTCCCAAAAAATAATCGCTGAATCGCTGACCGGTGCGAGAAACACTTTTATGAGGAATTGGTGGGAACTTGAGAATTATCTCGAAAGCAACTATAGC
>CAIOKW010000183.1 GCA_903858975.1 Oligoflexia bacterium
CCTACACGACGCTCTTCCGATCTATAAGATCTGTGTTACACTGTCCGCAGTTCCCATGCAACTTGAAGACTTCTTGAAAAATGCTGAATATTTCTCCCTTGGACACCTTCCGACCGAAGGTTTTCATCCTTTAACCCAAGACCTTTCTACTTGGGTGAGAGATGACCTTGAAAGGGCTATCGATACAATCCAAGAAATCGATTTGAGTGCACTTCAGGTCGTTCGCGATTCGCTTCCCCTGATCCGCATGCTCTCAATTGAGATTCAGAATACCTTTAATTCCGGATCGCGAGTTTTTCTCTCTGGATGTGGTGCAACAGGGCGGCTCGCATTGGCATTAGAAACCACTTTCCGTTCGATTCACCGGGGCTCACCTCTACAAAATAAAGTTCAAGCGCTCATGGCCGGCGGTGATTTCGCCCTCGTGAAGTCAGTCGAAAACTTTGAAGATTTTCCAGAGTATGGGGAACGTCATCTACTCGATTTGGGATTCAAAGAGGGCGACCTCCTCATTGCGATCACCGAGGGGGGAGAAACGCCATACGTGATTGGAACCGCAGAGGGCGCACTGAAGCACTCGAGTCGAAACCCGTGGTTTGTTTATTGTAACCCCAGGGACATCCTGGTGAGTTCCGTAAAAAGAAGTCGAGAAATCATCGAGAACCCTCGAGTCAATTCTCTTTGCCTCCCTGTAGGCCCCATGGCGCTTTCCGGAAGCACTCGCCTTCAGGCGGCCACCGTTCAAATGCTCGCCGTCGGGATGGCTCTCACTCAAAATTTTTTCTTAGTCGATACTTTTATCGAAGAATACCAAAAGCTGAATTTAAGTAAATTTCTAGCTCCCGTCGTGGAATGGGAATCTTCTGCGTATCTCAAAGACTCAGTTGTTCTCTATCAAACCTCAACTTATCCGATTGCGGTCTTAACAGATACCACAGAGCGCTCACCCACCTTTAGCCTGACTCCCTTTGAAAAATCGAATGACCATCAAGGCCCCTTCTCCTTATGTTATCTCAGCATTCCAGATGCCCATACCGCTCGGGAGTCTTGGCAGAGAATCTTAAATAGAGATCCCATCGGTTTGGAGTGGCCTGAGTTCAACGGAAAGCTTGGGCTTGAGTCTATTTTTGAGTTTGATTTTGGACGAGATGCTACTCAAGCGCGCGAACGTCGCGTGGCGCCGAAATCTCAAGCCGTCATTCGAATTGATGGTCACCACCGGACGGGCGAAATTGAGCTGAAGACCAATGACTTAGACCAACGTCTGAGTACCCCACTGATTCTCGACCCTTTAGGAGAGCAGATTTTAGTGAAGCTCATTCTCAACACTTTGTCGCTTATGGTCATGGGTCGACTCAATCGCTTCGAAGGAAATGTGATGACTTGGGTCCGGGCGAGCAACGGAAAGCTCATTGACCGAACACTCCGCTACCTTGAAAAACTGATCGAGAATCGCGGCTTTAAGCCTGTCCCAAAACCGGAACTCATTCGCAGAATCTTTGATGCGCAGAGTAATGTTTCTCCCAACGAGCCTGTGATCCTGAGGATTCTCTCAGACCTCGAGCAGGAAAAGTCTGCCGAGTAAAAATACTGACATTTAAGTCTCAACTTTCTGACGGATCAACCGAAAAGATTTTGTCGGAGGAAGACTTATGACAGCAAAATTTTCAATCTTTATCGCTATCAGTGCATTTTGTCTCGCGTTTCTCGTAACCGTCACCTCACGAGGAATCTAAAACCGGATTTCAAGCCCGAGGCGCATCTGCCATCCAGAGTAATTGATTTTAAATGAAGGAATACTCCCTAAGACGGTCGTGGCCGGAAGACTGCCTGTGGTCTGGTAATGATAAGCCATTTCGCCCAAGACCCCAAACGCTCGCCCCAATCCATACACCGCTTGAACCGATGCCGTTCCTACAGGATCCATCGAATTAAACTTAATCGTATTTGTGTCTGTCGTCGTGGTCTGAGACACCGTTGTATACGAAACGGGCGCCACCCCAAAATAAGCTCCCAAGCCCAATCGAAATCGTTTTGAATAGATGGGTGAATAAATTAATCCGAGTTGAATCGGAATGGAGTACTGCTCCAACGTCTGCGTCGTTGAAGATCCAAGATCTTGCGTTCCTGTTTTAGAAGAGTACATTTCTGCACGAAATGCCCAATGAAGAGATTCAGAAATCATTCTTTGAATTTCGATACCGAAGCTTTTCCCGTAGTTCAAATCTACTGTTTTTTGAAACTGTGACGATAACCCTCCATAAGCGAGGTTTTGAAACCCATACCCTAATTGGATTCGGTATTTATCTGCTTTAAATCGGTTCGGAGAAATCTCGTCTTCTGATACGATCTCCCTTCGTTTTGCTCCAGGAGCTTTCGGCTTTGAAGACGCGGGCGCCCCACCAGTCCCTACTAAAATATCATTGCCTGAAATCCAGCCGATATCTCCGGTCGATAATTTAGTTTTAAAAAAGCCATCGGTGGGAAGGTTACTCACCGTTTGTTCAGCACCTTTCGGAAGCTTGCCCACGACTTTAGCTGACCGCTGAGGAAACTCATATACGGATGCTTCATCGACGACAATTTTTCCAATCTGCGCTGCGAGCGCTGAATGACCAACAAGGAAAGCAAATATCAGGTATTTTTTCATGTCTTAATCACATCGACTTCCCCATCACTAAAACGAAGGGAAAGGCGATCTCCTTTCTGAATATCTTGAGCACTTCGAATGACTTTTGAGTGCTCGGGATCATTTTTATTTTGCACCAATGCATATCCTCGCGAGAGCACATTGAGCGGAGATAGCGCGTGAAGCTTGCTTGCAAGCCTCTCTAAATGCATCTGCTTGCGCTCGATCA
>CAIOKW010000184.1 GCA_903858975.1 Oligoflexia bacterium
CCGATCTTGCTAAAGGTAAAATTGCGAAAATTTTTCCAAAGGTTTCAGTGAAGGGCCATGTAGACGAAGTCATTGATGCATTGAAGTCTTTATAAGGAGTAATTATGAGCCAAGCTTCCCCAGTTTTTTCAGGAGTTAAATCAGTATTGGTCGTTCTCTCATCAAGAGCGCTTTGTTTTGATCAATCAGGTCTCAGAAGTTTAATTACCCATGCTTACCCTGGCTCGGTTGTGTTTTTTATCTCCACCAGCGGTGATCCTGTAGGTGTTACAGGTCCCAAAAATGTGGATCTCGTGATTGATTTTACTGAGCCCGGCGCTCGGCAAAGCATTGGGTTTGCCCCCAAAATGAGAGGGCGCGGAAAATTTGTGGTGGGGCGAAATACGGGATGGTTCTACCGAAAGAGTAAATACGATCGTATTTATGATCAGAGCGTGGATTCAGAAATTCCAGGCGACTACATTGAAAGTGAACATTGGGCACAAAGGAAGGTGCTTGAGTTAGCCGGAATTCCGGTCATTCGCCAGGGAGGAGTGACTCCTGATCGCAGTAAGGATATTGCATCAACACTTCCTCCTTTGCAGAACCGATAAGTCATGTTGAAGAAAATTGAGTTATTGCTCGAAAAAATTTGGAGCATCCTCATCTCATTGAAACTTGCTGTTTTGGTGATTGCATCTCTTGCAATTACCCTTGCGACTGCAACAATTATTGAGTCGAGTTATGATTCAAAGACGGCACAGTACTATGTGTATCGAGCGAGTTGGTTTTATGGTCTCCTTACTTTATTAGGCCTTAATATTTTAGCAGTAGCGCTCAGTCGGCTTCCTTGGAAGAAGAAACATATTCCATTTCTCATGGCTCATGCGGGCATCTTGATGATCCTCACGGGTTCCTGGTTGACTTATATTAATGGTTTAGATGGGTCGTTGCGAATTGCTGAGGGGGAAGTGAATTCAGCGGTTGAGCTCGATCAACATGTTTTAGTTTTTAAGCGTGGCGAAGAGATCAAAACCACGCCTTTTGAGTGGTTACCCGAACCCGCAACTCGTAATTTTAAGCCGATCAATTTTGAGGACTTCAAAGTGAGAGTCGATCGGTATATTTCAGATGCCGAGGCAAAGATTCAGTTTGTGCCATCGAGTGATCCGACGTTAAAGGCTGCTCCGGCGGTCCAGATTAAGATTTTGGGTGCGCCGATGGGTGGAGCTCCAGAGCTTTGGCTTTGGGCAGGAGACCCAGGTTGGGCAAGTCAAAAAATGGGTCTCGCGCGATTCTTAATTCGGACGGAATCACAAAGTGATCTGAGTGTAAATCCAGAGGCGTCCGGTGGCGCTCCTGAGGCAAGATTTGATTTTGTAGTGAGTAAGAATGGAGATTTGCGTTTTGAGTCGACCTCGATCCGAGGTGAAAAACAATCCGCTAAGATCAATCTGGCTTCACTTGAAAACAAAGAAGAACCCGTGGTGATTAACCCAGGTTGGAAAATGCCGATCCGAGTTCAAGTGAAACGCTTCGTTCCATCAGGTGTAAATCTGACTGAGTACGTTCCAGTAAAGGTGAAGCCGGTGGGAATGGGAAGTGCGATCCCTCAGCCAGCGATTCAAATTTCCCTCATTAAGAACCCGGCCTCTAAGCTCTGGCTCGGATTGGGGGATCGGGCTGATTTTACCGATGTCGATGGCGCAAAGGTTTCGATTGGATATTTTCCGAAGCGTGTAATCTTGCCTTACGCACTGAGATTGAAGCAGTTTGAAATGAAAAACAATCCAGGCACCATGGATCCAGCGGCTTATTCTTCCTATGTTCAAGTAGTGGATCAAATTCAAAAATCTGAGTCTGAATTGAATGCGATTCCAACTCATCACATTACCATGAATGAGCCAATGGCTGAGCGGGGATATACTTTCTATCAGGCGAGCTATATTCCAGAGGCGCCGAGACCTACGACCACCATTCTTTCTGTGAACTTAGATCCAGGTCGAGCCCTCAAGTATTGGGGATCCATTCTACTTATTTTAGGAAGTATCAGCCTTTATCTCAGTAAAGTATTTCAGGGAAAAAAAGTTAAGGAGCCCGTTGCAGTATGAAGTTTTTGAGAAGATTTCGGTACGCTGGTGTGGTTTTGAGTTTGGCAATGATGAGTTTCAGTTTTGCTGAAGAGCAAAGCTCACCCCATTCCCTTTCAGGGGCATTCCTGAATGACTTAAGATTAATCCCTGTTCAAAGTGGTGGAAGGATTAAGCCCTTCGATGAGTTTGCTCGCGAGACGATTCTTGCTTTGACGGGTTCCCGGTCATATCAATCCTTTGATCCAAGCGAAATGCTGATTTCTATGATGGTGAATCCTAAAGCCTGGTCACAGGAAAAAGTGATCCGCATTTCGATTCCTGAAGTCAATCAGCAGCTGCTTCTGGATCCATCACGTAAGTTCTTTACCTTGGAAGAACTCATGAAGAACAACGCCTTTCTTCAGTACGCCGAAGGAATTCGTTCGAATGGAATGGCTTCTGAGCAGGTGACGAGTACGGGTGTGAATGCGGTCAGTGGCAAAAAGGATCCTCGGAGCGAGGAGCTGAAAAGAGTCGTCGATCGTGTCGAGCGCTTTCAGGGTTTGGTGACGGGACGCCTTTGGGCGATTACGCCTCCGAAAGATAAAGCCCAAGACGGAGCCTGGAGCACCCTTGCGGATGCGATGGCGAGTCCGAGTGAACAATCTCTTGCTGTGGTTGGCATGCTGAAGAGTTATCTCGAAGGCAATGTGGATGAATTCAAGACGAACGCGGCTAAGGTTCGGCATTCGATTGAAGATTCAATGCCTGGCTTTGAACAGCAAAAGACTAAGCTCTTGGCGGAAGTTTTTTATAATCGTTTGAGGCCTTTTTTACAGGCTATGATTTTTTACCTCTGCGCGGGGTTGATGTGGTTCTTCGCAGGGAAGCATGCATTTCCAAGAATGATGGCAAAGTTTTTAACTCTTGCGGCCGTTATGGTGCATGCCATTGGTTTTGGACTTCGCTGTTATGTGGCGGGGCGTCCCCCAGTTACGAACATGTATGAGTCGATCATTTGGGTCAGCTTAGGTGTGATGCTCTTCGCAAGTTTGCTGTTCATCAAGAATCGACAAGTCGTACTGATGGGGACTGCTACGTTTCTCGCGGGCCTCGCATTATTTGCAGCCGATTCAGCACCGATGGTAATGGACCCAACGATTCGTCCACTCGTACCGGTGCTTCGAAGCAATTACTGGCTTACGATTCATGTTTTGACGATTACGATTAGCTATGGAGCATTCATGCTTGCCATGGGAATTTCAAATGTTTGTCTCTACTTCTTTACGCGGGCTGCAAAGGAGGGGGAGTCGACTCAAATCAGTCAGCGGATTGCGCTTCTGAATCAGCTAGCTTATCGAGCATTGATGTTTGGAACCGTTCTTTTAGCTGCAGGCACTATTCTCGGCGGCGTATGGGCAGATTATTCTTGGGGCCGATTCTGGGGATGGGATCCAAAAGAAGTTTGGGCCCTGATTGCGCTTTTAGCATACATGGCTGTACTTCATGGTCGATATACAGGATGGGTAGGTAAGTTTGCGTTTCCTCTTTGGACGGTAATCTGTTTCTCGACTGTGGTCATGGCTTGGTATGGGGTGAACTTTGTATTGGGAGTAGGACTCCATTCTTACGGGTTCTCAGCCGGGGGCCAGGCATTCGTGACTGGATTTATTTCACTTCAATCGCTGTATTGCATTTATGTGGCGATTCTTCACAAAAAGAATCGCTCGCTTGAGGCACACGTATAGGATTCTTAGAAATGAGCCTTCAGGCGCAGATCGAAGCTAAACTCACTGGTTTTACAGGTTCAATCGAGTTTAATGTTGCACTTTCAAAAGTGGCTTATTATCGCATCGGTGGACCCGTTGCGGTTCTTCTCACGCCTAAGTGTTTTTCTGATCTGTCACTCATTCATCAGCTCATTCAGGATACAAACCTCCCTTTTTTTGTACTCGGTTGGGGTTCAAATCTTTTATTCAGTGATGAAGGCTATTCTGGAATCATCATTCGCATGAAGCATCTCTTTACCGAGGTGGAAGAGTGTGGAGACGGCGTTTTAAAAGTAGGTGCTTCATTAGGTGCAAGCTCCTTACTGCGCATTGCCTCTGAGAGAGGCTACGGTGGTCTTTCTCATCTGACTGGAATTCCTGGCTCCGTGGGTGGAATGATTGCCATGAATGCAGGAACTCATCTAGGAGAGATGAAAGATTGTTTATCGAAGACGGAGTATGTAAATCTCTTAGACTCGACGAAGGACCTTACGATTCATTCGCGCACTCATGGGGATGCCGATTTTTCTTATCGTCGAAATCATTTTTTAAAGGAGGGTGATTTAATCACCCATGCCTATCTCCGTTTCCAGAAGGCGGATCCTGTTCAGGTAAAATCGGAAATTGAAGCACTCTATCTCAGACGAAAAGCCACTCAGCCCGTGGATTTACCCTCCTGTGGAAGCGTCTTCATGAACCCAAGAGAAGCAGGACTGCATGCATGGCAAGTGATCGATCGCTTGGGACTGCGGGGGCATCGTATTGGGAACGCTCAGATTTCTGAAAAACACAGTAACTTTATTGTGAACTTGGGTGGCGCCACGGCAAATGATGTTCGAGCGCTCATTGAGCTCTGTAAGAAAGAGGCGCTCGAAAAACTTTCAATTGATCTCCATGAAGAAGTGAGAATCCTTTAATGAGTCTCAGTGGCGGATTACCTTATCATCTAAAAGCGCTTCGTTTTAAAAAGGACTTTTGGGATTCGCATGAAGCGGGCGTGGCGTCTTTCTTAGATGCATGGAACCCGACAGCTAAAAACTTAATCTTAGTAGGACCTTCTGGTGGATATTCCTTGCCGACTGAATGGCTCAAACGCTTTCAAGTGATTAAAGCAGTGGAGCCTGATTTCTTAGCTCGGGTCATTTGTGAAACCCGTCATCATATTAAGCCTGAGTGGTTCCGCAGAAAGTACCCCTTTCACGATCCTGAAGCCTTAGCTTTATTTAAAGACCCTGATGCGGCAATTTTGTTTTGTAATTTGCTTGGGCAAATTGAAATTAAGAGCACGACTCGTCTTCGGAAGACGTTAGAGCATTCTCTGCGGGGCCGGGAGTGGGCTTCCTACCACGACGCACTCTCAGGAGATGCTGTGGAGTTTGACCTAGAGGATGCTCCAAGGAAGCGTGCTACCTTAGCGCAGATGAAATCTTGGATCTATGTAAAGGGGCCTCGGAGTGGGCCCATTGAAGTGAATGCCCACTATGCTCCTGAGCTTTTTCAATTTCGAGATGATCTCAATTTTCGCTACTGGCAGTGGCGAATTACATCTCATTACACGCACTTAATTGAGGGTGTATTCTCTGAGCGTCAAAAGATCGACGCGAATCAATGATTCTCACCATTTGCCGATAAGAATCTTATATGGGTTTCCGTCCCTTACTTGCGATCACAGCAGTCTTTCTTCTTTCCTCGGCCCATGCCTTTGGGAGCGATTGTGCCCATGAATTCAAAGGGATCCTACAGAGTTCTATTTCAGTCTCCTCTACGGTGATCACAGAACTCAATGCGCCCTTTAAGAAATTAAAGATGACGATCGTCAGTGAGCCTATGGTTCCGATTGGCCGGGGTGCAATCGGTGAGGCCAATCCCCATTTGGTTCAGTTATTAGAAGTTTTACAAGGCTATCAGATGGACGTGAAAGCCTATGATCATGAGTTTCAAGCGGCGTTTCATAAAATCCCTCATTTCTATGATTACCGAAATTTTTACCGATCACGGATCAATATTTTTAAAAGTGCCTCAATGGAATGGTTGAAGCAATTA
>CAIOKW010000185.1 GCA_903858975.1 Oligoflexia bacterium
ACCCTCCCCTGTAAAGCCTCTCTAAACTCAAGTCGCCCACGATTGACTTGAGAGGATGCAAGTAAACCGCCCCGAACATAGAGGAGCTGGCGATCGGGACTTGAGCGCTCACCACTCTTTTCCAAGTGAAGTAAAACAATATGCCGAGAGAACAAATGAAACCGGCAGGTCGAGCCCTCTACCTTGACTCGGACGACAAAGAAGAGAAACTTCGGGAGCCAGCGAAAATACTCCTCCGCAAGCCAAGCCGCATCCTTTCCTTTCGGATGATGAAGTCTTTGAACCGAACGAACGATCTTCCGCTCTGGCAAATAAGAGGAGGAGGAAGAAGAGGCCTTGATCGCCTCGGGCAAGCGAGAAGCCAAGCGAAGCGCGTCTGAAAGAGTTACCCGGGGCCCACGCCAATCTGTCCATGCAATTGATGGATCAGCGACCATTCGATGCTTTAACGAAAGCACCAATGGATAAACCAGATCGCTCGGTGACCCTGTAATCAAAGTCACCCAAAGCCTCGACATCCCCAGCGGAACTAAGTTGAAAGAATAAAGGCGTCGCTTCTTACCCACAGCCTCCGCCGTCTTTAAGAGAAGCGCCTGATAAGTGAGCACTTCAGGGCCCCCTACATCATACACTCGCCCTTGAAAGGAGGGCTCAAGCAGAACCCGCACGAGCACTTCGATCATTTCTGAGAGCGCAATGGGCTGAGATTCGGTCAGGGTCCATGCTGGACAAATCATTAAGGGCAAACGCTCGACTAGCTTTCGCAAAATCTCAAATGAGGAACCGCGCTCTCCAATGACGAGCCCTGCTCGAAGGGTCGTCGTTCGAATTCCTGAAGCTTGGAGCGTCTCTTCAACCTCGAGGCGACTCTTTAAGTGCCAGGAAAGCTCAACACTGGGAGGAATCATTCCGCCTAAGTAAATCAGATGCTTGATTTGATTTACTTTAGAACAACGAACAAAGTTGTCGGCGAGGATCAGATCATAGTCGTAAAAGGATCCTTGGGATAAAGATGCGGAAGGCAGCATGGAGTGAACCAGATAATACGCCTGCTCGCACCCCTGCATTGCTTCATGAATATCCTTCATGGAAAAAAGATCACAACGCTTCCATTGAAGGCGGGGATGGTGGCTTTCGCGCGCCTTCCGAGACAATGCCACAATCTCGATGTTCTCTTGCTTTAGGAGTACTTCGATCAAGGCTTTCCCTATAAATCCACTGGCTCCAGCAATTAAGACCTTCACTTCCCCAGAGTACCCGATTGATGAGTTTTGTGATAGCATAGATTAAAACTATAGGAGACGCGCATGGCTTCTTTAACCCAACTTGAATATTTGATCGCCGTTGACAAACATCGCCACTTTGGAAAAGCCGCTGCCGCCTGCAGCGTGTCCCAACCGACCCTTTCAATGCAGCTTCACAAAATGGAGGAGGAATATGGAGTCACTTTTTTTGACCGCTCCAAGCAACCCATTCTCCCAAACCCTGAAGCGATCCCCCTGATTGAGCAAGCAAAGACCATCCTCCGTGAATACGGGAAACTGAAACACCTCACGCTCGACTCCTCCCAAGATTTAGTCGGTGACTTTAAGATTGGTGTCATTCCCACCGTTGCCCCCTATCTCCTCCCCCGGTTCTTGGGTGAATTCTCAAGCGAGTTCCCCAAACTCAATCTCAATATTCGGGAACTCACTACCCAACAAATTATCGAAGCATTAGATCGGGATGAAATCGATGCCGGCATCTTAGCAACACCGCTTGATCTTCCCACTCTCGATGAGCGCCCTCTGTATTATGAACCCTTCTATGTCTACACCTCACCCCACCATCCGCTTGCGAAGCTCAAGTCCGTCACGGAGGATGATTTAACCGCAAATGGAGTATGGCTCTTATCAGAAGGACATTGCTTTCGCACTCAAGTAGTAAAGCTCTGCTCGGCTCGTAAAACTTCTGCTGTTTTCAAAAACGTGAGTTTTGAGAGCGGGAGCATGGAGACGATCATTTCTTTAATTGATCAGGGACACGGCTACACCCTACTACCAGCGCTTGCCGGTCCTCGAATTTCAAAAGAAAGACGCTCTCAATTAAAAGAAATCAAATCCCCCATCCCTACCCGTGAGATCAGCTTGGTTTATCGACGATCCCAATACAAACAAGCGATGTTAAAAAAGCTCAGTGAGACGATTAAAAAAAACCTCCCTAAAGAAGTGTTTCAAAAACGCTCGAATAACTTAAGCATTATTCAAATCAAATAGCTGAATCGATTGCCACTCGCGGAAGAATTAGATCGAACTTCGTGTTTGGAAACCCTTCATCGAGAAGAAGCTTTCCTTTATGCGACTCCATGATTCCTCGACTCACGCTTAAACCAAGGCCAGAACCTTCTGAAGGCGGCTTCGTTGTAAAAAAAGGAAGCATGATTTTAGATCGAATATCTCGAGCAATACCGATCCCCGAGTCAATCACTGAAATACCAATCTGACTTTCTGATTGCATCACTTGAATCGTGATCCATTTCACCTTTTGATTGCGAATCGCATAGAGAGCATTATTGAAAAGGTTCACGAGCACCTGAGAGATTCCGACCTTATTGCAATAAATCTGGATGGTGCTATCCCCTTCGATCTTGATGTGTACTCCATTACTCTTTAAGCGTTCAAGCGAAATGGAAAACGCATCATCGAGCAACTCCTGAAAGGTGTGAAAATGAAAGTCGTGAAACTCATCTTCTTTCGCAAATCTGCGAAGCCCACTGATAATCTTAGCCATTCGAACAGAGGTGGCGCTGATCTGCTTTGACCAATCTAAGATTTCATCTTGCTTTTGATCGCGTCGGCTCAGCATTAAAGTAATCAAATC
>CAIOKW010000186.1 GCA_903858975.1 Oligoflexia bacterium
AAGACAATAAGATTAGCAAAAGTGTCATTTCGAGTACTTATCCAAAATTAGTTAGTGTTAGCAACTAATTTTGTCTCACATGGTCACAATCAATTGACAAAACCAGGGTCGGGCGATACTCGACGCGGGTATGAAAAATCTGCGCTTTTCCAGGTCTGTTATCGCCCCTGTTCTTGGATTAATTTTGTCAGGTATGCTCACTGCCTGCGTGGTTGATAAAACTCAGGAAGACTGGCGCCAAGAACAAGTTCAGCAACAGATGAGTAAGATTGCGACGATTGCCGGGACCTACAATGGCCTCATTTCCTCTAACCAAGACGGAGCCGCTCTTGGATCAATGAGCCTAAACCTCAGACCTGATACCACCTTACAGGCTTCCTCTGATAACCTGACCTCTGAACAGCGGGCCATTGTTCGCGGCACTATCGCCTACAGTGGGATTACGAAGGCCAATGTCGTGTTCGATAAAGGCTATTACGATTCCATTACGGGCATCTTTAAAGCCTCCATCACGATTCCCGAAACCAACAGCACCATGACCCTATATGGAGTCGTGAAAGCCGATCGCTTTGATGGGAATATTGAGGTCGATGGTTATCCTAATTTTGGTGGAAGCTTCTCACTCTCCAGAGCTAATGCCACTCAAAGCTTAAGTCCGATCCAGTCCGGTGGACGCATCAAGCTCCTTTCGATGGAGCAGGGTATTTTTACAGGTACCTGGAATGATCAAGGAACCAACAAAACGGTAGGTCTCAAAATCACAGACCCAAGTATCACCTCTGAAGTCACCTTCCTCAATATTTTTCTACCGACCCGAAATCTCGAAGTAAGTTTTGACTTTGGTCGATACAAGATCTTCTTTCCGAATGCACGCCTGGATGATCGAAGTCGCACTTTAATGGGCCAAACCCAAATTGCAGATAGTTCAGGCAATGCGAAATACCTCGTAAAGTTTCTCTGTCAGATCGATGAGGCCTCAGTGAATTGGCAATGCACGATTTCAGGTGAATCAAACACTCGGGCGACCATTCTCTTTTCACCCGCACCTCAGGTGAATCCATGAAAGCGATCACTGCACTCTTGTCGCTTTCAGCGCTTCTGGCGGCTTTCCCGTCTCAAGCAGAGAGCACTTCAATTGAAATTCAAAAAAGTAAATTAGATTTACCCATAGAAACGGCAACTTCGAACGCTCAAAGCTGGGTTCATGTGGGCGCATCGTCTTGGTTTCCAAAAAATCTTAATAGCCCCGCACAAATGGCAAGTAACACCGTTTTTCAGGGGACCGGCATTCCAGCGCTTTACCTAGACTACATTCTTCAAGGTTCCGCGCGCTTGAGCACTGTAAATTTTAAATTGGGTGCTGGCTGGTTACCGCTTTCTCGAAATGCGAGCGTTGACATGGGGGGAATTCAGACTCCTGTGAATCAATCTGCCCAATTGGTTTCAGCGAACTTGGGATTAGAATTTACTCCTCCAAACCTGGTCAGCCGATTCGTGACCCCCTACCTCTCAGCAAGCCTGAGTCCCCAATTACTTCTCACCGGGCGCTCTTCATTTGGTGAAGGCTCGACTCAACTCGGAATAACAGGAGAGGGTGCCTTCGGTACTCGTTTGAAACTATCCCCTCTTGGGTGGTCACAGGCAGAACTCGATGTGTCGGCAAGTGAGCGAGTTGGAAGTATCAATGCATCTTCCTTGAGTGGTTTTGGAATCTTGAGTGGACTGAGGGTAGCATTATGAAATCAAAGTTTATCCTGATTTTAATTTTAATTTCATCCATACCGCTTCAGCCGGTAGCGCGCGCTTCTGATCCAGATCATTTCAACTTAAATCCAGAATCACTCCGCATTCAAATCTTAGAATCCAATCTACCCCTGGAAGGCGCGCTCAATCGGGTTAAAGACGCAAAAGATAAGGTCAGTCTCGCGCGAGCTAACCTCCTCCCCTCTGTGAGTCTTGGGGGCGTTCTGAATCTTACGAGTTTACCCACGTTCATGCTGTCCTCGGTGCAATTCCTTCTGCCCTTCTTAATGCCTTCAAATTGGTTTTCCCTCTTTGAAGAAAAGAATATCTTTGAAGCTGAGAAAATTTCTTACAAGGTAATGCAGCTCAATACCTATAGCCAAGCACTCTCCTTGTACTTCACGGTCTTAAGCGACCAGCAAAAGCTCGTCGTATATCAACAGCAGGCCCAAGACCTAAAGCAGATGGAAAGTATCCTAGAGGAACAAAGACAAGACTTCGGGATTGTTTCGAAAGATGATGTCGAGCACGCCCAAGCCCAAGCGCAACTCTCAGAGCTTCAAGCCTCTCACATGACTGAACTCGTGATCCAAGAACTTGCCGCACTTCGAAATGTCCTGAACCTTCCCTTGAGCACACAACTTATTTTGGATTCAGGCGCGATACCCGCTTCCAGCAGCGAAACGGGAAATATTCAAGATGCGATCAATCAGGCAGAATTGGTTTCCCCGGAGTTGAGTCAGATTCAATTTTTGGTGGCAGCTGCAAAGAATGAGCGATGGAGCAGAAGCTTCGGCTTTCTAGGAAGTGCTGCACTTGGATCTCAAGTTTCAGCCTCATCGAGCACCCCCGCTTCTTTTTCAAATATCCGAGCGTCTGGGAGCATGAGCATTGGACTGGGAATTTTTCCAACCATTCAACTCTCTAGCCGAAACATCCAAGAGATTCAACTTCAGGATGCTGAAGTCAGACGCCAAACCACCCAAGTATTTGAAGCAAGCCTGAAGAGCATGCTTGAAGTCAAAAAACAGTTTTCACTGGCGAGTGATGCTGAGCAGGAAATGGCAGACGTTTATCAGGGCAAAAAGGAACAGTATGACCTGGGCCTTTGCTCTTACATGACCGTGCTTTTGACACGCACTCAAATGACGAGCGCCACCCTGGCCCGCATTCAGGCGGCAACCGACCTGAACCTTTTGAGAACGACATTACACCGAGCATTAATTACGGAACAATTTTCTCAAATCAAAGGATGCAGAAGTACCTCGGGCAGCGTTTGGAGAAAAACTGTGAATGAGCTTTGCGACCCGCGTAATTAGTTTTTTCGGGTTTAAAGTCTTGCCTCGTTAAAGGTTCGCCCTTAACCTTCACCCATGATCAAAACTCAAGGCTACGCAGCACTCTCAGCGACGACTCCTCTTCAACCCTTTTCATTTGAAAGACGGGAACCCAAACCGGATGACGTCGTCATCGAGATCGCCTATTCTGGAATTTGTCACTCTGACATTCATACCGCTCGGAGCGAATGGGGACCTACCGCTTATCCTTGTGTCCCTGGACACGAAATTGTCGGTAAAGTGACTGCGGTCGGGAAAAAAGTGAAACGCTTTAAACTTGGAGATCAAGTCGGTGTAGGATGCTTCGTTGATTCGTGTGGAAAATGCGGCGGCTGCAAGACCCATGAAGAACAATTTTGCACCAATCACACGGTATTCACTTACAATAGCCTAGAGCTTGATAATAAAACGCCTACTTTGGGCGGATACGCTTCCCATATCGTGGTGAAGGAAAAATACGTTCTCAAGATTAAAAAAGGCCAACCCCTGGATCGCGTAGCTCCCTTACTGTGCGCAGGAATTACTACTTACTCACCCTTAAAGCGTTACGGAATTAAAAAAGGTCATAAAGTAGGCGTTGTGGGACTCGGCGGCTTGGGCCACATGGCTGTGAAGCTCGCTAAATCCATGGGTGCCGAAGTCACGGTATTCAGTACCTCTCCAAATAAACAGACTGATGCAAAAAAACTGGGTGCGAAGCACTTTGTGATTTCGACTGATGCAAAAAACTTTGAAGCGATTCAAGGAAAGTTTGATTTCATTTTAGATACCGTTTCAGCAAAGCACGATTTCACTCCCTATCTTGGATCTTTAAAAATGGATGGCACCATGGTTCTCGTCGGCGCTGCTCCCGAGCCAAGTGAAGTTTCGGCTTTTGCCTTAATCTTTGGCCGCAAAAAACTGACGGGCTCCTTGATCGGTGGAATTAAAGAAACCCAAGAGATGCTCGATTATTGCGCGAAGAAAAAAGTATATGCCGATATCGAGTTGATCCCGGCTACCGAGATTAACGCCGCCTACGAGCGAACGATTAAAGGCAAAGTGAAATATCGTTTCGTGATTGATGCGAAAACTTTCTAGTTTCGCATCTTTTCTTCAAGCAAAACTGAAGAGTGTGTTTGTCAGATAACGCAACACTTCTAATTGAGAACTCAGTCTCGCGCTGATGATTCAGGAAATGGTGGTCCGCAAGATCAAGATCACCGTATACTGATTCTATGGAGACGCCTGACTTTATCCTCACTATTGACCTCGGAACCTCTGGCCCCAAGGTATCCATCTTTAATGAACAACTAAACCTTGAGTGTTCAGAGTTTCATGACGTTCCACTACAACTCCTAGGTTCAGAAGGCGTCGAACAAAACCCCAGCGATTGGATCCAGGCGATTGAAAAATGCATTTCAAAGCTCCGCAATCATCGTCCAGAACTTTTTCCTTTGATCACCGCCATCAATGTCACCTCTCAATGGTCTGGAACCGTCGCTCTCGATCGCGCAGGAAGACCCCTCGGAAATGCAATTTCATGGATGGATTCCAGAGGAGCGCCCCACGCTCAAAAACTCATGGATGGACTAATCAAAGTCGATGGCTATGAGATTTTTAGATTATTCCGCTGGATTCAAATTACGGGAGGCGGTCCAACCAAATCAGGCAAAGACTCTATTTCTCACATTCTGTACCTTAAGCATGAGCGACCAGAGATTTACCAACAGACCGATGTTTTTTTAGAACCTAAGGATTTCTTAAATTTTTTTCTGAGCGGCCGAAAATGCGCATCACATGACTCCATCACGGTTCATTGGCTTACTGACAATCGCGACATTCATCGAATCCGATACTCTGAAACTCTGATTAAGAAATCTGGAATCGACCGTAACAAACTCCCCGAACTGATTCCCACAAATTCAATCCTTGGAAAAATTCGTCACGAACTTGCCCGTGAATGGGGCCTCTCTACAGAAGTGAGCATCATCGCCGGGACCCCAGATCTCCATTCTGCTGCTGTGGGTTCGGGGGGCGTAAAAGACTTTACCCCTCACCTTTATATTGGAACTTCCGCCTGGATTGTTTGCCATGTTCCTTTCAAAAAAACCGATCTCTTTCATAACATGGCCAGTATCCCATCCGGAATCCCAGGGCGTTACATGCTCGTCAATGAACAACAGACGGCAGGTGCATGCCTTCAATACTTAAAGAACCAAGTTTTCTACCCACACGATTCCATTGATGGAAAAAATGCGCCTTCTAACATTTACCATCGAATGGACGAACTGGCAGGCGGGACACCCGCAGGGAGTGAGGGCCTATTATTTCTTCCTTGGCTGAATGGGGAAAGATCCCCCATGGATCAGCAGCACCTCCGAGGTGGCTTCATCAATCTTTCACTCAAACATGAGCAAAAACACCTAATCCGTGCAGTCATGGAGGGTGTTGCATTTAATCTTCGCTGGCTCATGGGCTACACAGAAAAATTTTGTGGCAAACCCTTTGAGGCACTCCACTTCATTGGCGGCGGCGCACATTCAAGTGTGTGGAGTCAGATTCTGGCAGACGCACTTGATCGACCCATTAAGAAAATG
The DNA here is from genome assembly GCA_903858975.1 of Oligoflexia bacterium. Lineage (GTDB taxonomy): Bacteria > Bdellovibrionota > UBA1018 > UBA1018 > CAIMNF01 > CAIMNF01. The sequence goes on from CAIOKW010000186.1 coordinate 5,660, forward strand.
AAAGATCCATTGACCGCGAACTCAAAGGGGGCCGCTGCACTCGCATTGGTCGCTCTCGGTAAACTCAAACTCGAAGACATTGAGAAGCATGTGCAGGTCGATGAAGTGTTTACTCCGAGTCCGAAAAACAGATCCATCTATGACTTGGGCTTTAAACAATTTCTGAGTTTTTACAAAAGTAACCAAGCATTCTTTAAGAGCATGAACCAAAAGGAACCTCTATGAGCCTCGATATCGAAAAATACGAAAAAATACTACGAAGACTTCCAAAACCGATCCTTCGATGGGTTGAAAAACGACTCAAAAAGATTCCTAAGTTTAGGGCGATGATCGAGGCTGAGGATGAGAAGTTGAGAGAGACTCTTGATCATTCTCTGAAGCCGTATCGCGAGGTTTTTAGCCGTAATTTTGAAATTCCAAAAGAGGGTATTTCAAAGGATCAGATCTTGAGCGACATGAAGAAAATGAATGAACTTGAAACGCCTCGCTGGCAACAAGGCTATGTTTCTGGAGGAATCTATCATGGGGATCCATCCCACATCGACTTCTTAAATGAAGTCTACACCCTTCACTCTCAAAGCAATCCTCTTCACAGCGATCTTTTTCCCAGTGCCACTAAATTTGAAGCAGAGATCGTCTCGATGGTCGCTGGAATACTCGGTAAAGGTCAGGCGCTCGATACAGACAAAGTTTGTGGAACGGTGACTTCAGGGGGTACTGAAAGCATCTTACTTGCCATGAAAACCTATCGCGACCATGCGAGAATGAAACGTGGAATTACACGGCCTGAAATCATTGCAGCGACGACCGCACATGTGGCCTTTGATAAGGCTGCCGACTTTTTCGGACTAAAACTCGTGAAAATCCCCCTTGGGGCTGATTACAAAATGAATGTGGCCATCGCAAAAAAAGCAGTCAATCGAAACACGATTGCGATTGTGGCCTCAGCTCCTGCATTTCCTCATGGAGTGATTGATCCGATCGAAAGCCTGTCTGCGATTGCTTTAGAAAAGGGAATTGGACTCCATGTCGATTGCTGCTTGGGCGGTTTTGTTCTCCCTTTCGCCGAAAAGCTGGGTGCTCCCGTTCCTCCATTTGATTTTAGACTGAAAGGCGTAACCTCGATCTCGATTGATACTCACAAATACGGTTACGCGGCAAAAGGCACCTCCGTTTGTTTATATCGGAACGAAGAACTCCGCCATCACCAGTTCTTCACCGCTACGGATTGGCCAGGGGGCTTATATTTTTCCCCTACTCTTGCGGGAAGTAGGCCAGGAGCTCTGAGCGCTGCTTGCTGGGCGAGTCTGATGGCTACCGGAGAAAAAGGCTATCTCGAGGCGACCCAAGCCATCTTAAATACCGCTGAAAAGATCAAATCGGGTATCCGAAGTATTCCAGAACTCAAGATTTTGGGAGAGCCCCTATGGATTATTGCCTTTGCATCAGACACCCTCAATATTTATGAGGTGCTAGACCAAATGACGAAGCGGCAATGGAATCTGAATGGACTCCACCACCCTGAAAGCGTTCATATCGCCTTAACACTCAGACACACACAGCCGGGTATTGCAGAAAAGTTTCTCGCCGACTTGAAAGAGAGTATCGAGGCGGTCAAGGCAAATCCGGGCCTCACCAATGGAATGGCTCCGGTTTACGGCATGGCATCCAGCCTTCCGTTTCGGGGTCTAGTGAGTGATTTGCTCAAAAAAACCTTAGACGCAATCTACCGAGTATAGAATGAAAATCGGCGCTTCAAAAATCAGTATTACTCCGAACGTTGAGCATACGCCCCGTACACTTTTGGGCTATGGTGACTTCAAACACATTGCCACACGAGTTGAAAAGCCAATCTATGCACGGGCGATCGCTCTTGAATCGAAAGATGGAAAACGCATCATTTTTTTATGCGTCGAAATCTGTTTTGTCAGCGAGTCACTCGGTAGAGGTATCAAGAAAGTTTTACGGGAGAGACACTCGGACCTTAGCTTAGATGAAGCAGAACTGGTCATGACAGCGACTCACACCCACAATGCGCCCGGTGGATACTGTCATTCAATGCTGTTTAATTTCCCGTCCTATGGCTATCATCCTGAAGTTTTTGATTTGTATGTCGAAGGATCAGTCAAAGCCATCCTTCAGGCTTGGGAACGAAGAGAAGAAGGGCAGCTCTACTTCCAGAGGGGTGATATTCCACTCACTGAACCGGTGGCTTTTAATCGCAGTATTGATTCTTGGAATCAAAATCCCGATGTGACCCCATTCTCTTTTCATGAGAGAGACCGCGCGCTTTATCGAAATATGGATGTGCTCTTTGCGAAGTCATTCAGCGGAAAACCTCTTGGGCTCATTTCTTGGTTTGCAGTTCATTGCACAAGTATTCATCGGGATTTAATGGCCATCCACTCCGATAATAAAGGAATTGCTTCCCTGCTTACTGAGGAATTTTTTCATCAACAGGGGGCTGAGCACGGTGTTGCCATTTTCACTCAGGGTGCTGCAGGAGATGTCAGTCCTAATTTCAAGAAGTACTGGTTTAAGCGAGAAACTCGCGGCGCGTATCGCGATGACCTAAAAAGCTGTGATCTCAATGGGAAGATCCAATCTGACTTTGCGATTCAACTGGCGATGAATTCAAAGCCACTGGAATCTGAAACCATTGACTCGGTGTTGACCTATCATGATATGACCCAAACACCCATCCCACCCGAATGGGTGAACGGCCAAACCGGTCTCCATACGGGTCCTGCTGAACTGGGATGTCCTTTCATGGCGGGCACAGCAGAGGGAACTGCAACCTCGATCTATTTTGCAAGATTCATGGAAGTCGCTTTGAGAGTGGTCTATTTCTTAAAGGGCCGGAAATATGGCAGCGGAGCTCAGGGAAACAAGGCTCCCTGCATTGAGCTCACTCAAGGTCGAGTCTTTGGTGAATCAAGACCGGAAGACCTCCCGGTGCCGGGCTTTATTGATCCATCCATCCAAGTGCTTCGATTCTGGTCCAGGATTCGAGTCTTCAAAGATGAACCGATGTCCCCCTACATTATGCCGATTCAACTTATTCGAATCGGGGAACTCGGATTTGCTTCCCTACCCGGAGAATTCACCACTCAGGCCGGTGTCCGCTTACGATCAATGCTAGCGCCTCTGCTTTCACCTCTGGGTGTGCGCCATATCATCACCAACGGATACGCAAACTCTTATGCTGGCTACGTAACCACTGAAGAAGAATATCAACTCCAAAAATATGAGGGCTCCATGACTCACTTTGGAAGGTATACCTTGCTTGGCTACATGGCTGTATTCCGGCAACTTGCTGAACGTTGGACAGGAAAGCCGCTCAGCGCTCCTGTGATCCCCGACTCTTCGCCTCCGGAAGACAAATCCGCCTCATATTTAAAAAAAATCAGCGCACGCCTCTTCCATAATCGCAAAAATAAAAATCTCATGGATGAGTTTATCTAAAATAACGAACCGTGATGCCCTGAAGCTCACCCGCTCCACCCTGAACATCCAGAATCAAACCTGCACTTGATTTCAGCTGTTCAGAGATTTGATACATAGGATAGATGAATTCTCCTGAAGCTCCCGCTGCCGGGCCTCGAGGCCTAGAGCATTTCTTCGCC
>CAIOKW010000187.1 GCA_903858975.1 Oligoflexia bacterium
AGAGGGAAATGGTGCGGTGACGATTCGCGACCTCATTCAGGCCGCAATTCGATTGCGTCCGGATCGGATTGTGGTCGGGGAAGTTCGGGGGCCTGAGGCTCTCGATTTGATTTCTGCGATGAATACCGGTCACGGGGGTTCGATGGGAACCGCCCATGCAAATACTCCTTATGATGCTTTAGTTCGACTGGAGACGCTTGCGATGATGGGGGATTCAAACGTTCCTCCAGCCGCAATTCGTCGCCAGATCGCAGCCGCTATCCATTTGGTGGTTCAGATTAAGCGATTAGGGGACGGTTCACGGAAAGTGACTCACATCAGTGAGGTGATTCCCGAAGTCGATGAGTTTGGTCGATATATGATTCGAGATCTCTTTCGATTTATCCAAAGAGGGCGAACGCCTGAAGGAAAAATTGTGGGTGAGTTCATCGCGGTGGGGAACGTACCCACCTTCATGCATGAGATTGAAACCAATCGACTTCCGTTTACTCGGGCGCAATTTGCAGCTCCCGAGTGGTACCTGAAAATGAAAGACGCCGATAAAAAGGCGGCTTAAATCTGTCCTGTCATCCCGGAGGCCAGTGAAGGGATCGACCTGCAAGAAAATGCAGGTGAAGGTGAAACACGGTTTGACCTCCATCCTCATTGCAGTTCATCACCACGCGATAACCCTGTTCTGACACGCCTAGGGTCTTAGCAATCTCTTTAGCAGCAAGGAAGAGCTCACCGATTACGCCGACATTTTCAGAATTCAGGTCATTGATCGTGGGGATCTCTATTTTAGGGACAATTAAGACGTGGTGCGGTGCTTGCGGGTGAATATCTTGAAAAGCGAGGACTTTCTCGTTCTCGTAAACAATTTTTGCTGGAATCTCACGCTGGATGATCTTGGTAAAAAGGGTTGCCATAATGCTTTTATTTTCGCTAAGGTATACAGGATATGTCAAAGAAACTTTTTGTTGGAAACCTTCCTTTTGAAGTCAATGATTCAGATCTTTCTACCGTGCTCTCGGTTGCCGGGAAGGTGACTGAGGCTCGTGTCATCATCAATAAGAAAACCGGTCGATCAAAAGGCTATGGTTTTGTTGAGATGGAAACAGAGGCAATGGCTCAAGATGCCGTGAAGCAGTTTGAGGGCGCAACCTTGAATGAACGTGCGCTTACGGTGCAGCTCGCAACGGCTAAGCAAGAAGCAGATGCGAAGTCAGAGGAAAAACCAGCGGCTGCAGCTGAAGTAATTCCCGTGTCTGGCGAAACGCCCGAAGTTTAAGTCATGAATACGAATTGGGCTTCCTTCGGATATTCGAGAGTTACAGCCCTGCTTCCCCAGATTGAGCTTGGGAAGCCACTGCAAAATGCAGATCTCCTCATTCAGCTTTTTTCAAGAGAATCCAAAAACGGTGCTTCGGTCATTTTTACTCCGGAGCTCTCTCTGACAGGCTATACTTGCGAAGATCTTTTTCATTCAGAGACGCTCTTACAAGACTCAGAAAAAGGCCTGGCAAAGATCGTTCAAGCTTCAGCTCAGTTTCCGGGGCTTTGGGTGGTGGGTGCTCCACTTCGCCTGCAAGATGGCCGACTCTTTAATGGTGCCTTTGCAATCGCTCAAGGTAAAGTTTTAGGATTTAGCCCAAAGGTTTTCCTTCCCAATATGGGCGAGTTCTATGAGCGCCGTTGGTTTGTGAGTGGACGCACACTCCATGAGATGATTCACCATCCGGTTTTAGGGGATTTCTTCGCTTCATCCCAACAAATTTTTTCAGACGGCCCGATTAAGGTAGGCATCGAAATTTGTCAGGACTTATGGGCTCCGCAGGCACCATCAACAGGCCTGACGCTTCAGGGGGCAAATCTGATTGTGAATCTTTCAGCGAGCAATGAGCTGGTGGGAAAACCACGATTCCGAAAAAAACTCGTTGAAGTTCAATCACAGAAAACCCATTGTGCCTATTTCTATGCCAGTAGTGGAATGGCAGAGTCGAGCAAAGATACCGTATTTTCCGGGCATAGTTTTGCGTTTGAGTTAGGCAAGCTAGTGGCAGAATCGGAGCCATTCAATCAAAGCTCTGATGCCTTCACGGTTGATTTTGATTTTGAACGTATTTTGAATTCAAGGACCAAAGACATTTGTTTTTTAGAAGCCGTGGAATACAAAGGCGCTCAAGCCATCCTTCGTCCAAGCTTTACGCCCAATTCATCAGAGCTTTTTGAATTAAAACGCAAAATTGAACCTTATCCTTTTTTAGATGAGATCCCTGATTACGAAGAAGTCCTTCAAATTCAATCACACGGTCTTCTTCGTCGTGCTCTGAGCGCACAGGCCAAGACTTTAATTGTCGGAGTTTCAGGGGGTCTTGACTCTACCTGTGCTCTCTATGTCGCCCATCGAACGAAGTTACTCAGTGGCGGGAAATTAAAAGTCATCGGAGTCACCTTGCCAGGGCCGGGAACTTCAGAAAAAACGCTCAATTTAGCGCGAGCGCTTCTCGAAGAGGCCCATGTCGACCTCACGGTCGAGGTGTCGATTAATGAGGCAGTGAAGCAGCACTTAAAAGATCTCGGGAAAGCACAGAGTGATCGAAGTGTGGTTTATGAAAACGCGCAAGCGCGCGAGCGAACTCAAATTCTATTCGATCTTGCAAATGAGCACCAAGGAATGGTCGTAGGAACGGGTGATCTTTCGGAGTTAGCGCTCGGGTGGTGTACGTTCAATGCGGATCACATGTCTCATTACACGGTCAATTCAGGGATTCCTAAAACGGTGGTCAAGGGATTGGTGGGGTATTGGTCTGAGATTGCTGCCTCTCGTGTGCTAAAAGCAGTTTTAGAAAAGATCGTCGAACTCCCGATTTCTCCTGAATTACTACCCCCCGGAGCTTCGGGTGAGATTGCTCAAGAGACTGAAAGCTTGATCGGCAGTTATGATCTCCATGATTTTTTCCTTTACGGCTTTTTAAGTGGGGGCTATTCGAAAGAGAAAATATTAGCGCTGGCACACCTCGCATTTCAAAATGACCGGGAACTTCGTGACGAAGTTGAGCGTGCCCATGAGATCTTCTTTAAACGATTTTTTTCGCAGCAATTTAAACGAACGACACTTCCACCGGGGCCTAAGGTTCATTCGGTCTCTTTGTCGCCGCGCTCAGATTTCCGACTTCCGGATGAGTTAAAGTAAAATATTGGGGGGACTCTGATGTTGATCGTTCCAAAACTGAAGATTAAGAATAATGCAGTGAAGAGAATCGCCGTTCTGACGAGTGGCGGAGATGCTCCAGGGATGAATGCCGCAATTCGAGCCGTGGTGAGGACAACGATTGCGCTCGGTTCAGAGGCGATGGGGATCCAACGGGGCTATGCGGGACTTTTAGAGGGTCTCGTGCATCCGCTCGTGCCCTCGTCGGTTGCAAATATTATTCAGCGTGGAGGGACGATCCTACGGACCTCTCGATGTCCTGAGTTTCACAAAGTTTCAGGCCGTAAAAAAGCAATTGAGATCCTACGACGTCAGGGAGTGGATTCGCTGGTGGTGATTGGTGGGGATGGCTCATTTCGAGGGGCACATTTGCTTCATCAGGAAAGCGGCATTCCAGTCATTGGCGTTCCTGGAACGATTGATAATGATATTCCAGGAACCGATGACACGATTGGGTTTGATACCGCCGTGAATACGGGCATACAGCTCATTGATAAAATTCGGGATACGGCCTCATCCCATGATCGCATCTTCTTAGTGGAAGTGATGGGCCGGCATTCGGGGATGATTGCGCTTCATACCGGTATCGGGGGCGGCGCTGAAAGTATCATCGTTCCTGAGGTGAAATCTTCACTCGATTCAATTTGTGAGAGCATCGATCGAGGTGTCCGACGCGGAAAAACGAGTAGTATTATTGTTGTGGCAGAGGGCTGTCAGTTCGGTGGGGTAACCCCTCTTGCAAAAGAACTTGAGAAGCGCGGCTATTCCACGAAGATTGCGATCCTAGGACACACACAGCGAGGGGGTAGCCCCAGTGCCCACGACCGACTTTTATCTTCTACTTTAGGTGCAGTTGCAGTGCATGCGCTTTTAAGTGGAGTGAAAGAGGGAATGGTCGGGGTCAAAGGACGTGAAGTTCAGATCACTAGCTTTAAGAAGATTACCGGAAAGCCGGCGGTGCTCCCCGCAGAGCTCCTACTGATCGCGAAGAATCTCGCCGTTTAGAACCGTCTCACGCTTGTCAGATAAGCTTAAAAATTCTCAGCTTGAGTATCGAGGCTACCGCCATAAATGCGCGCATAGACTTGTTTAGCGTGAAACCAATAATAAAAGACGACCGCTAAGGTAATACCGCTGATGATATCCGCAAGGTAGTGCTGTTTGGTGGTTAGGGTGGAGATCGCAATTGCGGTCGACCAAACGAAGAAAATCCAAAATGTTTTTCTTCGACCCTCGGCCAAAAATACGAAAGCAGACAGATAAACGGAACTGACGTGAAGGCTCGGAAAGCAGTTCGTTGCAGCGTCTTGGGTTCGAAGCCAGGCCCAGAGGTGGGTGAGCCATTGAGGCGTTTCAGAAGGAATCGGGAAGTTTTCTCGGGGATAAATGGTCGGAAAAGCAGCAAACACAGAGCAGCTCACTACTTGTAGCAAGAAGAAGGAGTAGAGGTACTTGTTGATGTTGTCGTAGTCACGTAAGAGTATGTAAACGAAAGCGAAATAAAAGTATTCACTCACGTAGATGAGAACCGACATGGGAATAAAAGGGGTATTTTGATCCACCCAACTCATCGGGAGATAGTGGGGCCTGAAGAAGTCATGATGATTGGTGAGGTAATAGCATGCGTAACCAATTGCATACATAATTGCGCCTGCGATATATTTGTTATCTTTGGTGACAAATAAGGGAAGCCTCATAATCAGGGGCACCTTAACCGATTTCTGACAAAGACGCACTGTTTAATTTGATGACTTTGCCTTGAAACCTGAGGGAACCATTGGTAGGTTCCAGACACATCAAATTTCAATAACTTAAGCTTGAAGAGAGAGAGATACCCATGTTTTTAGAGAGTATTAAGCAGGCACTACCGATTCTGATTCTCCTAGTGGCGGTTTGGCTAGTTCTATCACGACTCCCAAAGGTGGATGTTGGCCACAGTGAGGCATTCAAAAAAAGAAGGCTTTGGAATTGGCTTCCACTGGGTCTCACTTACGCTTTCCTCTATATGGGCCGCTATAATCTGACGGTCAGTAAAAACGCGTTTGGCGACTTGATGACCAATGCAGACTTCGGGACGATTTTTGGGGTTGGAACGATCATTTACGGGTTTGCTTTTGTAATCAATGGACCTCTGACCGACAAAATGGGTGGGCGACGAGCGATCCTCGTGAGTGCACTCGGTACGGCATTTGCGAACTTCTTGATGGGGATGGTGACTTACCTGGGTTACACGCACAATCTCGTCCTGACTTTTTCTATTCTCTACGGACTCAATATGTACTTCCAGAGTTTTGGAGCCGTGGCGATTGTAAAAGTGAACTCGGCCTGGTTTCACGTGAGAGAGCGCGGAACATTTGGTGGAATCTTTGGAATTCTCATTTCATTAGGACTCTATTTTGCCTACGACTGGGGCGGAATGATCGTAAAAAACTTTTCCCTTCCATGGGTGTTTTTCATGCCGATGTTGATTTTGGTTGGTTTTTTTATGCTTTCTTATGGAATGGTCAAAGACCATCCCTCTGAAGCAGGCTTTGAAGACTTTGATGCGGGAGATGCAAATATTCAAGCGGCAGGAGAAACCCTGGGAGCGATTGAAGTTGCAAAGCGGATGTTCCGACATCCGGTGATTTTGACCATTGCTTTAATCGAGTTCTGCAGTGGTTTCCTTCGCAATGCGATCATGCAGTGGTACCTGATCTTCTCAAAGCAAACCGGAATCATGGGTACCTTTGTTCCGAAAAACTGGGGTCTCCTGCTTTGCTGTGCGGGGATTTTGGGGGGCGTATTTGCCGGAACCCTTTCGGACAAATTTTTTGACTCAAGACGTGGGCCTGTATCAGCAGTGCTCTATTTCATCATGCTGATCGGTGGCATCCTTGCGACCTTCATGCTGCAATCCCCTTATTTGGGGTGGCTGGTTGTGTTTATGTCGATGGCAATCATCGGAGTACATGGAATGCTTTCAGGTACCGCGAGTATGGACTTTAGCGGAAAGAAAAACGTAGGAACT
>CAIOKW010000188.1 GCA_903858975.1 Oligoflexia bacterium
AAACGGAGCCGGGAAGTCGACGCTCTTTAAAATGCTCACAGGTAAAGAAACTCCAGATCAGGGATCGATTCGCCTCGGGGAGACCGTGAAGCTCGGCTATGTGGATCAGTCGCGCGATAGCTTGAATCCGGAGAATACCGTTTGGGAAGAAATTTCAGACGGGAAGAATGAAATGGTGATGCTCGGAAACCGAGAGGTTCCTTCACGCTCTTATTGCTCTCGCTTTAATTTCACCGGCTCTGATCAGCAAAAGAAGGTGGGGATTTTATCGGGCGGGGAACGAAATCGCGTTCACTTAGCGAAAATGCTGAAATCAGGAGCAAACGTACTTCTGCTCGATGAGCCGTCCAATGACTTAGATGTGAATACCCTTCGTGCGCTTGAAGAAGCACTCGTGAATTTTGCAGGAACTGCCATGGTGATCTCGCATGATCGTTGGTTCTTAAATCGGGTTGCGACTCACATCCTTGCATTTGAGGGGGATTCTAAGGTTGAGTTCTTTGAAGGTAACTTCCAAGATTACGAAGAAGATAAAAAGCGACGCTTAGGTGCAGACGCACTGATGCCTAAACGAGTTCGCTATCGTTCGATTGAGGCGATGAGATAATGAAAACACAAATCATTAGTGGAAGTCACCGAGCAGACTCTCAGAGCATGAGAGTGGCGCGCTTTATTCAGTCCAGGATTCAAGCAATGGGGGGATTGGCTGAGATTACCGATCTTTCTCAGAATGCTCTTCCTCTTTGGGATGAGGGCATGTGGAGTGGGGATGCGAAATGGGCGCCTCTGTGGAACCCAATTGCTGAAAAATTAAAGGGCGCTGATTCACTCATAGTGATTTCACCCGAATACGCCGGCATGGCTGCACCCGCTTTGAAAAACTTTTTTCTATTCTGTGGCGGAGATTTAGTTTCCCACAAGCCTGCACTCTTAGTTTCAGTGACAAGCAGTCTTACCAATGGATCCTATCCAGTATCGGAGCTCAGAGCTTCGGGTTACAAGAATTCACATCTGCTTTATTTGCCTGAGAATCTGATCATTCGCGAAGTAGAGAAAGTATTTCACGGAGCATCTCCATCGGGAGTGAACGATGAGTATTTAAGGCAGCGTCTTGATTACGACCTGAAACTCCTCGCAGAGTACGAGAAGGCCTTGAAGCCGATTCGTGCCAGTGGGATGATTCAGCACGAAACTTATCCTTTTGGGATGTAATGTCCCATTTGGATTCTTCGAGCACGAAAGTTTGTGAAGTTTAGCTTCGGTTCGAATTGACCGGCTGAATTTCGGGGGCTATTTTTCGTCCCCCATGCGTGTTCTCAGTTTCCTTCTTTTTTCACTCACTTTTTCTATCAGTGCCAATGCTTCTGTTTTGCAGATCCTTCACACGAATGATTTGCACGGAGCCATGAAAACTTCAGGAGCACCGAAATCGGGTGAGTCTGAATTCGGAGGATGGGCACAGATCAAAGCTAAAATGGACCAGCTCACTCTCGATGCACAGGGCAAGGGGATCGAAACGATTCGGCTTGATGCGGGAGATTTTCTAGAAGGAACGGCCAACTATTTCCCCGATGATGCGACTCATGTCTTTAGTGCTTTTCAGGACTTTCACTTTGATGCTGTCACGCTTGGCAACCATGACTGGATGATGGGCGCACATGATATGGATGCACTCTATGGTGCTCATCCCTCACCGTTTCCATTTCTGTCCGCAAATCTCAGGATTCATCCTCATTTAATGAGTCTCCGAAATCAAGTCAGGCCCCATGCCCAGATCATTCGAGGTGGTGTGAAGGTTGGGATATTGGGGCTCTCTACCCATGAATCGCTCTATAGCTGGATCCCTATGGTGAACTCCCATCGTAATGATTTTCTCATTTTGAATTACCAAGACCAAGGTTCATCTCTCGGAATTGCGAATCAAGAGATTGAAGTGCTCTCTCAGGAAAATGATCTGGTGATTGCTCTGACTCATATCGGTCTCGGTGAGGACCGGCTTTTAGCGCAACATTCAAAGAATCTGGATTTAGTGATTGGGGGTCATTCTCACACGACTCTCGAGAGCTTGGCGCTCGTCCAGAATCAAGTGGGTGATGAGATCCCAGTGGTTCAATCCGGTTTTAATGGAAGATACATTGGGCGTATTTTTGTCGAAGTGGAGCCCGGAAAGAAGGCGCGAGTTTTGTCGTATGAGCTAGTGCCTGTACTGATGGATGGAGTGAAGGATGATCGGCAGATTGCCTATTTGAGAGATGCGGAGAGCGCGCTCGATCGAGCTTATGGCCCCCATTTAAGAGAGCGAATCGGTAAGTCAGAAGTCCGCTTGGTTCCGGGAAGTCAGGGGAGCAGTGCTTACAGTGAATTTGTAACGGATGCTCTTAGGGAGAGTACGGGGGCGGAAATTAGCCTGGATGTCGGGGAGTTTCATGGAAACACTATTCAGCCGGCGGGAGAGGTTAATCGTTTAACCCTGATGGAAATGTATCCGCGGAAGTTTGAAAAGGAACGCAATCAAGGCTTATGGGTTTACACGGCAGAAACTCCCGGAGTCGCCATTCAAGTAGGCCTCGAATATGCTCTCAGGTTTGGAATTTACCTATCGCTCGGAGGGGTAAGCTTTGATTTAGGGAAGCTCAGCGATCTTGAGTTTGAAAGCTTGAGGCAGCAGTACGCAGGAAGGCCTGAGCAGATCAGTCTGACTCCCTATTATCCAAAAAACATTAAGGTATTAGGGCAGCCGATCTTGAAATGGCGCTGGTACTCGATCGCTACAACGGAGGCCCTTATCCGTGGTGCATTTGGGATCACCCATCTCTCGGCCTTGGTGTTTCACCATGCCTATTCCACGGGGCATACGGTCTGGGACGCTTTAAGTGATCACTTAAGAAAAATTGGGGTGATCCGCGCACTTGGGCCGAGTGATCGTTTTAATTCATTAGAAATTGGACAAGATGATGAAGAAAGAATTCACAATCAAGAGATTCAGGATCATTATAGTGAAAAAGAGTTTAGGGTAGCGCCTTGGGTTCGGGAGAACCCCGCTACGCGGGAAATGATTAATGAAGGAATTTCCAAAATCATAGGAGAAATGAAATGAAGTTACCGAGTTCTGTAGGCGTGATTCACTTACCCCCTTTACCAGGATCTCCGGGTGCAGCCCATTTAGAACCCTCTAAAGTGATGAATCAAATTTGTGAGCATGCGGTTGCAGAGGCAAAGTTGCTTGAGAAGAGTGGTTTTGATGGCGTGGTCTTAGAAAATTTCGGAGATGCACCGTTTTATAAGACCCGCGTGAATCCAGAGACCATCGCAAGCATGGCGGTGATCGGTAAAGCGGTGAGGGATTCAATCAAGGTGAGCCTTGGAATCAATGTGCTCCGAAATGATGCAGAGGCCGCGCTTGCGATTGCAAGTGTGATCGGAGCTGATTTTATTCGAGTGAATGTTCTTGCGGGCTTGGTGGCTACAGACCAAGGGTTGATTGAAGGAAATGCGGCCTACTTGATTCGAGAACGCCTTCGATTGGGTTCAAAAAAAATTGGAATCTTAGCAGATGTTCACGTGAAGCATGCGAAGACCCTCTCCTCGGACGACTTAGCGATTGCCATTGAAGAGGTGGCGGGCCGAGGTGGCGCTGATGGGGTGATTGTCACGGGAAGCACTACCGGGCGCGCCCCGGATGTTGACACTTTGGCCACCGCAATGGCTGCAGCCAAGCACTGTGGAGTGCCCCTGTATGTTGGAAGTGGAATGACGCCTGAAGGGCTACAGTCGATGCCGGTAAAGGGTCTGAGAATGATTGTAGGGTCTACCTTAAGAACGGGTGGGAAGGCGGGTGCAAAGCTCGATTCACTCCGTATGAAGCGTTATATGAAGGCTTGGCTCAGTTATTCCTCAGTAATTAAATAGGATCAGTTGATCGGGTGTATCCCTATTGACACATCGCATTAATTTCGGTATTCTCTCGCACTTGTCGAACTAGTTTTAGGTTTCGAGAAGGATTGAATATGAAAAACTTCATTGCTCTAATTTGTGCGGTCTTAGCCCTCAGCGCTTGCGGTAAGTCGCTTCACCTCTCAGTGAAAGCTACCGATTCAGGCCTGAAGGTTGAAACTCCCAATGCGGTTACTAAGCCGACCACCCCGCTTGCGGTTGTGGTCGATGGCCAGCTGGCACCCTTTTCTGACTTTGATCAACAACAATTGGGCGGGATGCTTCCATACTTAAATAAGGAAGATCTTGCGAACTCAGTAAGAACGCTCGGAGAACCGGCTTTCACTGAAGTGAAAGATTCGGTAGCTCTTGGATATGTAAAGCGGTCGAACTTGGTGTTTCGTGCAGTTCTTCAAGTGCCACCCAAAGACGCGATTACAAAAGTAGATCGCTTTGCGATTCAATTAAAGGGTCTTCGAAAGTTTAGCGAAAAGCAGGACGACGCAAAGACGCTCTCTAAGCAAGTGCTCTGTATCTTGGACACGCGCTCTTGCAGTGGCGAGAAGGCGGATTCGACTCCGAAGGAAAAACAAAACTTAAATCCAGAATTTTGGTCAAAAGCGACTCTCGCGTCTGACTCTTTTTCGAGTATTAAAACAGGACAAGTGCTTTTGAATAATGCTGTGACCGGTGAGTCGATCAGCACTCCGGAGGCCGATACAAGCCTTGGTTTTACAGAAGGCGAAGAGACGATCGATATGCGGACTCTTTTTGGCCTCGAGAAGCTGACGGATGCAGAACTGGTGGACTGGATTTATGCAAACTCGACTGCTTATGCAGAGCCTGGCTATCGAAAATTCCGATTCGTCATGGGCAACAACGTTTACTTTGATAGCGGTGATTTAATTCTCCAGGTTGAAGAAGACGATAAGAAGCTCCCGACTGATTTTTCTCAAGCTCCCGGAAAGCCCGTGAATGGAGACCAAGATTTATCTCCGGTGAAGCTTGATCCTGCCACTCCCAGTGTTGGAGGTGTTCCGGCAGTGCACACCGATTTAGAAGTGGTATTGATCTTCGAAAAGTTAAAGTTTGAGACGGGTGTTACTCAGATTTCAAAACGCGATGCTGAGAGAATTCGAGCAACCGGTTTGATTTTAAGTAAAAAACAAAACCTCATTGAAGGCTTAAAAGTAGTAGGCCAAACGGATCCACTTGGAACTCCGGAGCAGAATTTGAAGCTATCGCTCAAGCGTGCTCAAGGGGTTATGAATATCTTAAAGCAAGTAGGGGTTCCATCAGCACTCATGGAGGCTCAGGGGCTGGGAGAAGTGAAAGCCTCTTCTTGTCTACCTTGGGATTATTGCCCTGAAGATCGTACGATTTCACTGCAATTTCAGCTCAGTCGTGCATTGACGAAAGACCAGAAGGCCGCAACCGTTCAGGGCCTCAGTAATGCGCTTAAGAAAATCTGGAACTAAGGATTACTGGTCTCGTAAGTACTCAAGAAGCTTGCTTGCGTGAAGGCTCCCGAGGCCGCTTACGGCATCCCATCCGACTTGAGCATCGTATCCATTATTGCCTTGGGTGATATCATGGAAGGTATTCAATAGAGACTCGGCATTCATTGAGTAAAGTATCGGGTTTAAGAAGCCTAGATCCTTCTTAGCGTTCTTGGCTCTCGCATCTTGAAGGAGCAGCATAAAGCCAGACCATTGGGGAGCAGCCATGCTTGTTCCGCCCGCAGTCATCCAGTGTCCCGTTCCGGTTTTATACTGTGTCCAAATGGCTTGTCCGGTTTTGGGGTCTGCATTAAAGGCAACATCAGGAAAAGAACGTCGCTTATATGGAGATTGGAAAGTACTTTGATAATCAGGAAGTTTATAAAAATCGCTGACGCCGCCACCGCTTCCTTTCCATCCGGTTTCGTTCAAAGAGTTTGCTGAATCCAATTTGAAGGTGGTGCCCCCCACTGAAATGATATTCGGCTGACTTCCGGGCCAAGTTGCAGAATGAGTTCCGTTTCTGCATCCATCGATTCCAGTATCCCCGGAGGCAACAAAAATATTTACCCCTTGGGCAATCGCTCTCAAATAGAGTCGATCCATATCTTTTTGGTGATCAGAGGTGGTATCGGATTCACAAGTGCCCCAACTGTAATTGACCACTTTTGAGCGCCCATCATCCAAGATCGCATTGAACATCTCTACTTCGCCTGGGTCGTCATTGATCGCGGATGCAAACACATGAATTTGCGCGCCAGGAGCAATCATTCCCGAGAGTTCTACGTCCATCTCTGTTTCAACGGCTGAGGTCTCATTGATCTCAGGGGTTCCATTGAACATGACTTGATCAATTTTGGGAGCCGGGATGCGGGATTGATTAAAATAAGATGCGAAATCTTCAGCGTGGTAACCATCATAAGACGCGACAGCGAGATGTTGTCCATCTCCGGTGATTCCCGCAGCGTAGATGGGATTAAATTCATAGGCCTTCTTGATGTCACTTGCGGAAAGGGCAGTGATCGGACCTTTGGTGGAGGAAATCCGATAGAGGGGTCTCATTTTACGATTCGGATTCGCAAGCGTGATCGATGCAACGCCAAGGTTCGAGAATCCACTTTTCAATGTCGCTCGGAGCTGTTCATGGACTTTCGAATCATTGGATTCCGCAACGACAAAGAGGCGGGTCTTCGTTTCACTTACCAAAGTGAGGTGCTTGTGTTTTAGTTTCTGTAATAGAGCCGCATAATCCTCATCGCTCGGGCCAGTGAGTGTTCGAATTTCATCTGCGGTATAAAACTTACGGTAGCGGGGGGAGCGAGGATTTGAAACAGCTGCAACCAAGTTCTCGATGGGTGTTTTTTCATTCATTCGAATTACCAAGCGCGTAGGAGTTGCGTGACTTGGTGATGATAAAAACATCAAAAACAGAGCGGTGATAGACGTGATTTTCAGCATCATTTCTTTATTAGCGCATAGTTCGTTTGATCAAACAAGCCTCCCGTATTGTTGCACTTCGTTATGAACGTTAACCTTTCTTTGCAATACACAAAGGCACCAAAATACGCTAAGTTTCAGGGATGTACATTCGTGGAGATTGGATTAAAAAGACGGAGTTTCACCCCACTGCCCAGGACGGTGTTCTGAGAGAAGTGCTCAAGCGCAGTGAGGAAGCCATTGGGAAGAAGGAACTTCCGGTGGTCGTTTTTGACCTCGATTCTACTTTGTTTGATGTATCCAGAAGATCATTTGAGATTTTAAAAGAGTGGCTGACCCATAGTGAAACCGAGGCCTTCGGTGAGACGCGTTCTAAGCTCTCGGATCTTGATCCTGGAGAAATGAGGTATTCACTTGAAGACGTTTGGGAGATTAAGAAAATTCCCCTGGACCAGCCCCCATATGATCATCATCTGAAGCATGCCAAACAATTTTGGAGAAAACGGTTTTTTGGTAATGATTATTTAAAGCACGATGAGCCGACGCCCGGAGCGGTGGCTTTCGTAAATGAACTTTATCAAATGGGAGCAATGATCGTTTATCTGACGGGTAGGGATGTTCCGCAAATGGCTTTTGGAACCTTTGATCAACTCAAAATGCATGGGCTTCCGATTGAGATGGAGCGGACCCGATTGATCTTGAAACCCAAGCGCCATATTGATGATTTGTCGTTCAAGAGTGGAGCCGCAAAAACGATCATGGAGTTCGGGAAGGTGATCGCAAGTTTCGAAAACGAACCCAAGAATCTGATAGCGATGTCAGAGGCTTTTTCAAAAGAAACTATGAATGTTTTTATCGAAACGGTGAGTAGTGATCACCCGGCACCCGTCGGAAAAGGGATCTATCGGATTCGGGAGTTTCATTTTTAAACTAGCATCGTTTATTTGTGATGAGTTTTGGGATCTTGCGTGAAAATTCATTGTTTTTATGCTAAGATTCGCAGCAAATCATGAAGCAGTCGCGGCAGAAAATTTTAAGTCTCATTCCTCCTTTGGTTCAGGTGAATACTCCGTATCCATCGACGAGTTTCATTACTGGGTTTTTGCATTCTATCGGTTACGAAGCTGCGCAAGATGATCTTGGGTTAAAATTAGTTCTGAAGCTTTTTTCTCGGGCTGGGCTCATTCAGGTGAGGTCTCATTTAGAGAATCGAATGAAGCATGAGCCCGAGCTGATGCATGATCCGAGTCTGCAGTTTTTTCTTCAAGCCTTTAGTGAATATGAAAAGACCATTGAGCCAACGATTGCGTTTCTTCAGGGAAGGGATCCAACCTTAGCGCATCGAATTGCCGCTCGAACACTCTTGCCAGAAGGTCCACGGTTTCAAACGGTTGAGGAAGATGATCTCGCGTGGGCCTTTGGATTGATGGGAACCCAGGATCAGGCGAAGCATCTTGCGAGTATGTATGTGGATGACCTTACGGATATTATATCTAAAGGGGTCGACCCTCAATTTTCACTCTCTCGCTATGGCGACAAGCTCGCTGCAAGTCAGGCAAGTTTTGATCCCCTTTTGAGGGCCCTGGAGGGTCCGAAAACGCTAATTTCTAACATGCTCGAGGAGTTGGTGGAGCAGGTTCTTAAGCTGCATCAACCCGACGTTGTTTTTTTAACCGTTCCTTTTCCGGGGTGTGTGCTGGGGGCGCTTCAGATTGCTAAAGTGGTAAAACAAAAAAACCCGGGAATTAAAGTCGGGCTCGGGGGCGGGTATGTGAATACGGAACTTCGCTCTTTGAAGGATGCCCGAATTTTTAATTATGTCGATGCCATTACCTTAGATGATGGGGAGCGACCAATTGAGTGTTTACTGGAGTATTGGAGAGGGGAGTGCGAGCGCGGTCAGTTGCTTCGGACTTTTCTGCGTTCAGAAAAGATCCATTCTGCAGTAGAGTGGAGCACCAATAGTGAAATTCATGATCATCCTCAGACCACAACGGGATATCCTACCTTAATTGGCTTACCCATGGGGAGTTACCTTTCTCTGGTGGAGATGTTAAACCCGATGCATCGATTTTGGTCGGATCTTCACTGGAATAAATTGATGCTTGCCCACGGCTGTTATTGGCATCAGTGTTCATTTTGTGACATCAGTCTTGATTATATCAAGCGATATGAAATTTCGCCAACGGCCCTCACCGTAGAACGAATGAAGCGATTGAAGGCGGAGAGTAACTCGAGCGGATTTCACTTTGTGGATGAAGCGGCTCCTCCCGCACTCCTCAAGGATCTTTCAAAAGAATTGATCAAAGAGGGACTCAACTTTAGTTGGTGGGGCAATATCCGCTTCGAAAAGACGTTTACCCGAGATGTTACCGAATTGATGAGTGATGCGGGTTGTGTAGCGGTTTCTGGTGGGCTCGAAGTGGCCTCTGATCGGCTATTGAAGAAAATGAAGAAAGGGGTGACGGTCGAGCAGGTGGCTCGAGTGACCCGTAATTTCCGGGACTCTAAAGTGCTCGTTCATGCTTACTTGATGTATGGGTTTCCAACCCAGACAGTTCAGGAGACGATTGATAGCTTAGAGCGGGTACGCCAACTCTTTAAAGCGGGTTGCCTGAGTTCGGCGTTTTGGCATCGATTTTCGACCACGGCTCACTCAGCGGTGGGCTTGAATCCAGCCGACTTCGGCGTAAGTTTACAAAAGCAAGGGGATGTCCTTTTTGCTGAAAATGACCTCCCTTTTGTCGACTCAACGGGAGTGGACCACGATCGTCTTGGGTTTGGCCTGAGAAAGGCTGTATACAACTATATGCTCGGAATTGGGCTCGATGAGGATGTCAGAAACTGGTTTGGGGTCAAAGTTCCAAAAGCCCAAGTCGACCCTCGAATGATAGAGAAGGCACTCGATTTGTGAAAAAAAACTCTGTATCCTTGAAGAACATGGATACTCAAATCCTTCCCTTGTTTTTGATTCCTTTTTTTATAGGGTGCTCGATTTCTAAACCCTGTACGGAAGCGGGGGATGTGTCTTGGAATCCTAGAGTGGTGGGCGACAAACGGTGCACACAAAAAACACTCAAAGACGGTAAAGTGGTCAATCACGGATGGTTTACCCAAGCCTATCAATCCACAGGCACCATTGCTCTCGAGGGAAATTTTGAAGAGGGTAAGAAAGATGGTCTTTGGATCTATTGCGCCGAGGATGGACATTTAGTTTCAGTAAAGTATTTTGACCGCGGAGTCGAAAAAACTCCTCCGATAGAAATCCAAAAGAAGA
>CAIOKW010000189.1 GCA_903858975.1 Oligoflexia bacterium
ATACCGAACGCGATCTTGATCAGCGATCAGTCGAACTTTCTCGCTTGGGTATTGCCCCTCCGGATCCCATTCTCGAGTAATGCGCTCACGTACTTTTTCGAAGAATAATTCGGCATCATGATTTCCGATTAAATAGGTAATTTTTTTATTCGGCTTTGAAGCAAAGCGTTTGAGGGCCGCCATCACCCTTGAGTGCCCAGCCATAATCGCATTTAACTTAGATACTGCGATCTCCTCTGTGATCCCTTCTTCAAATTCACCGAGATAAGGAACATTCAAAAAATCAAAAAAATCGCCGTTGATGAATAACTCGACTGGCACGGGGCCGTGGGGTCCTTCACCGTACATTCCACTCGAAAAATATTCGAAGAACTCCACCATTTCATGATCGTAGTAAAAGTCTTCATGGGGATTGAACTTCCCCTCAAAGTACCTTCCCGCGGACAGGTGGCAGTCACTGATGATGATTTTGAAATGTTCACTCACAAGAGCTCCATCTTAAGCCCCGGAGCCCCCCCCCTTCAAGCGGATTTGCCCCAAAAGGGGTCAGCATTGACTTTGGGACAAAGTTTCAGTAAGGTGCGCTGCATGGCAGACAAGTCGAAAAAGTGGCCCGACAACGTAAAGGGCAAGTTCTATGTGGATGATCAGTGCATTGATTGCGACGCTTGTCGCTCTGAGGCTCCTGATAATTTCACTCGTAATGATGAGCATGGATACTCATATGTATTCAAGCAACCCACCACTCCTGATGAAGCGATAAAAGCCCAGGCGGCGCTCGAAGCATGCCCTGTTGAAGCCATCGGCAAAGACGCCGAATAATTTCTGAGTGAATTTGAACTAGTAACCGAGGCGCTTTAAGTAGTCATCTACTGAAGGTGCTTCGTTGCTATTAAGATGCAAACCTTGTTCAGCAATTGACTGGATCGTTTGAGTCTCACTTTCCGTCTTTTTAGAGACGGAAGCTTTTTCCACAGGAGCTTTTTTTGAAGAAGCAGCAATGGTGCTTTCAAAACCCTGAGCCGGATTCGACTGAAGAATCCCCATCATGTGAGAACGAATCTGAGTGAGTTCTCTTTCGAGTTTTTCTACCTTGGTTTCCGCCTCAGCACGGCGCTCTGAAGATTCCAGCAATTGCGCAGCAACCCCTTCATTCTTCATTTTTAAATCCCAAATTTGGTTCGAAAACTTTACTTCAAGTTCAGCCCTGAGATCATTTTGTTTTTGTGCGTGCTGCTGAACCAATTGACCGCGAAGGACCTTCTGCGATTCGATTTCTTTATGGAGCGATTCAATCACCAGATTCTTATCGAGGATCTCATTTCGAAGATTCTCAGTTTCAAGCTTCAGAAGTTGCATTTGATCGGTGAGTTCACTTACGTGGCTTTGGTAAATTTTGGCTTGCCCATTGGCATCTTGCTTCAGCTCAAGAATCTTAAGCTCCGTACGAGCTCGTTCTTCTTCAATCTTCTGAACATCGTATGCAAAAGCATCCAGACGAATCAAAGCCTCAGTTCGTTTGTCCTGCCAGTTTTGGAGGGAACGACGGGCCTCTGAAATAGTATTCACTAAATCGTCTAAGCGGGCTGTATTTACATTCAAATTCTGCTCATGCATGAGTAAGGCACTCCTACCTTTATTGTGCGATGGATCGCGGCCATAACCAATAGGTAATTTTTACTTACTTTACCAAGCTTCTTCGTCGTAAGCTACGAAAGATGAAGCTTTCCTGGATCCTCAGTCTTGCGCTCCTGATCACCCCCGATGCAAATGCATTCGAAATCAATGCACTCGGAGGGCTCAACTATGCGGCACCGACCGAATCCCTTTCGGGAGTCGATCAGGCATGGACAGGAGACGCGGCACCGACATTTGGCTTTGACGCAATGCTTCCGCTTTTTGATCTCCCCCTGAGCCTCGAAAGCGGCGTTTGGTTCGAAACCGCAACCAGTGAACACACCCTTTCTAATATCAGCTCAAGTCGAGAAACCCATTGGACAGAAGTTCCCCTTCTTCTTCATTTTCACTTTGATCCCTTTATTAGCCTAGGCGCAGGTGGATATCTCAGTTTTGCGCGAGGTTCGGTCGCGACCACTGTAAACGGGGTCACCTTGAGTCAAAGCTTTGGGGCTGCCCAAATCAAGGATACCGACTCAGGCTTACTGCTCGATATTCGAGCCAGACTGCACGTCACACCCCTACTGTGTTTCTTGCTCGATGCCCGTTATCAACACGGACTCAGCAATCTCTCTACGGTCTCCACAAATCTTCAAAATACTCGCTCGATTCAGGTGCTTGCGGGAGCATCCTTCGAATTCCTCTAGATCTGAAGCTCACGCCAGTCGCGAATCATCAATAATGACCGCGCATCAGGTTCCTGTGCATGAGCCTCAAATGCAATCTGAACCCATTTGAGCTTGGCAAGGTGAGCTGATTCCATCCCGGCCTTTGAGTCTTCAAAAACAATGACCTCTGCAGGATTCACATTTAGCCCCTCTAGGGCCGTAAGATAGGGAGAAGGATGAGGCTTACTGAACTCATAATCCCCAAAGGCCCAGATGCGTTCAAATTCATCCTGAAGGCCATGCGCTCCCAAGATGGCCTCCACTTCGTGTCGCTCGGAGCCGGTTACAATCCCCATAAACTTCGATTTCGCCTTCAGCTCCGGAAGGAGCTCCTTGAAGCCAGGGACCAGAGGCACCCCTTCTGCAAAGGCTTCCTGATAGCGCCTTCTGAATTCAGCTAGCAGTAACTCACTTGAAGCCAATTTGAGCCCAAGCGCCATTGCCCGAACTTGCATCTCATCGACCGCCGCTTTCCAGGTCCTTCCCACAATCATATCGGAAAAACCGTCAGGAACCGCCACGCGCATTTCTTTAAAGTAGGCCGAGATCACCTTTTTGGCGAGAATCTCAGTCACCACCACTGTTCCGTCAAAATCAAAAAGCAACACTTTATCTTGGATATCTAGGAAGTTTTTCATGCGTTTATTTACAGTCTCACAAAAATCAGGGGTTTTATCGCCTTTTTTTCTTGCCGAAGTTTATTTTAATCCCTAAAAATGTAGAACATAAGGAGACAACCATGGCTAAAAAAGCTGCTAAGAAAAAATATTCATTCATCAACGAACTCTACGAAGGTGTAGTGGGCATCACTGAAGTCGGCAAAAACGGCGCGATCAAAATCAAGCGCTCTGACTTGAAAGACCTCGTAGAAACTACTTTCACTAAAGGTGCTAAACTGGCTGCAGGTGGAGAACGTATCCGTTTCCCTGTAATCGGCGCACTGGTTCGTCGTGAAGTAAAAGCTCGTAAAGCAGGAAAAGGCGTTAACCCTTTTACTGGTGAAGCAATCGACGTAAAAGCACGTCCAGCTTCTAAAAAACCTCGTTGGTCTTTCCCTAAGACCCTCAAGGACACTTTTTCTGACAAGAAAAACTGGTAGTCAATTCATTGCGAATCCCAAGATTCGATCAAAAGGGGCAGAATGTTTCTGCCCCTTTTTTTATTTTCATTTTGAGCTTTTTCACTCCCGAGTTAGAGTCATTCGCATATGAAACTCGTTACCCTGATTGCTTCAGATCGTTCATTTCACGTTGGTGCCCTGATCGAAGGCGCTACCCCTGATCAAAATCAAATTCTTGATTTTTATGAGCTCGATCCCCGCTCCCGACATCAGAACATGCTTGAGTTCATTGAGGCCCAGTCCGAATCCCTTCCCTGGGCTGAAGGAATGATTCAAAAGGCCAAAGCAGGTCTGGTCGCTCCGAGTGCCCTCGCTTCTGAAGCGGATACCCTACTCGCCTCTCCCGTCCCCCGCCCTATTTCTTGCCGAGATGGCTATGCTTTTCGCCAACACGTCGAGAGCGCACGAAAAGGTCGCGGACTTCCGATGATTCCTGAATTTGATGAGTTCCCGGTTTTTTACTTCACGAACCACCTTGCGGTCACTGGACCCGGTGAAATTTATGTCATGGAAAAGGCACTCGACCGACTCGATTTTGAGCTTGAAGTCGCCATTGTGATCGGGAAAGAAGGAAGAAACATTCCTGCTTCAAAAGCCGATGATCATATCTTTGGCTACATGATCATGAATGATTGGTCCGCACGTGAGTTCCAAACCCAAGAGATGAAGCTGAATCTGGGTCCCGCAAAAGGCAAAGATTTTGCAACCACGCTTGGCCCCTATCTGGTCACTCGAGATGAATTGAAAAAACACCTGATCCCGGGTCCAAACGGCGAACGATTTAATCTTCGTATGAAGGCATTTCATAATGGAAAACAAGTTTCTGATGGAAACCTGAAAGACATGAACTGGACTTTCGGCCAAATCCTAGAGCGGGCCTCTTACGGTGTAACGCTTCACCCAGGTGAGGTCATTGGATCAGGGACAGTGGGAACCGGATGTTATATGGAATTGAATCTGACCACGCTAAAAGACAATCCAGTCTGGATTAAGCCAGGAGATGATTTCGTTTTAGAAGTGGAAGAGTTAGGCCGTCTGGAGAATCAAATTCGTAAAGAGAACCCATGACCCCACACTCAAGTGCTCCCTACCGCCTCTACCACTACTGGCGCTCCTCGAGCTCTTGGCGGGTTCGCTTTGCCCTTGAATGGAAGGGGATTCTTTACGAAGCCGTTCCCGTAAACCTCCTCAATGGAGAATCAGAGAGTCCCGAACACCTCAAAAGAAACCCGGCGGGTTTTGTTCCGGTTCTTGAACTTCCCACTGATCCCAAAGAATACCTCACGGAGAGCTTAAGCATCATTCGTTATTTAGAAGAATCTCACCCTGAAGCGCCTTCGCTCTTCCCGAAGACCCCACTCGCCCGCGCAAAGATTTGGGCACTGGCTGAAGTCATCAATTCAGGAACTCAACCCATCCAAAACATTCCGGTCATGGCAATGCTCTCGTCTGATCCGGATGTACAAATGCGTTGGTCTCGTCACTTTATCCAAGAGGGCTTATCGGTCTATGAACGCCTTTGCTCACAAACCGCCGGGCGATACTCCTTTGGCGATGAGCTGAGCCTTGCGGATCTTTGCCTTATGCCTCAGCTCTATAATGCCGAGCGATTTCAGGTTTCCTGGGACTCCTTCCCCCACATTTCTAGAATTGAAAAAAGCTGCCGGACCTTAAGCGCCTACCAAAAGTCTCACCCTGATCAGTTCAAACCTATTGATTTTAAAGGATGATTTATTTCTTGTGAGGGTGCGTGAACTCTGTAAAACTATTTACGGGGGATTATCATGGCAAAAGGATTTGCTTACTCAACACTCAATTTTACTCTGTTCTGCTTATTCACACTGAGTTTAGCCTCGTGCTCAAAGGCGAAAGTTTCACCCCTGAGTCCGAATAACCTCTCCACCGCTGAAACTTTTCCCATCGCGAACTCAGAACTTAAAAACTGCCATTTTAAAGATCCAAACCCAACTTATACCTTTGGCCAAACGATCACCCCGAATCCCATTCAATGCGATCAAGGTGTTGCTCGTAGTGTTCAGATCTTAAATCCGAACCCTCTTCCAAGCGGTATTCAGTTTTCCAGTAACCAATTGAGCCTAGTAGGAACTGCGGGTGAACGAGTCACCGGCTCTCCTTACCGCTTCTACCTTGAAAATGAAGCCGGCTATGTGGTTCTAAAAATGCTTCTGACCGTGAAGTAATCTTTGCATTGGCTCCCAGTTGCGCTATCACTGAAGTGAATGAAACTGGCGTCGAAGTATCTGCTTTTTATCGGACTTTTCCTCTCACTCTCCCATTCGAGCATTGCTGCGGGCCCGGCTGAACTGCGTTGGGCAGCAGACGCTAAATCGGGCGCTCCCTATATGTTTGTGGAGCCCAATGATCCAAAAAAATTCCAGGGCTTCGAATACGACATCATGCAAAAACTGGCGTCGACCATGGGACGGAAACTCGTATTCATTCAAAATGAATGGGACTCCCTGATTCCAGGTCTCGACCGTGGTGATTATGATATCGCAGCCAATGGAATTGAAATTACTCCTGAACGTTCAGAGCAAGTCCTCTTCAGTATTCCCTACTACGCAACCTTCGAACAGTTGATTGTCAGAGCGAGCGATCAAAAAATTCATAGCCTCGCTGATGTGGGCGGTTACCGCATTGGGACCCTCAAAGCCTCCCTTGCCCATTCCATTTTGGAATCTAAGACCAAGGCACAGGTTGTTTTCTACGAGGAGGAATCCTCCGGATACTCTGATATCGACAACGGCCGCATTGATGGGTTTTTCATCGACTACCCGATTGCGCTCTATTACGCCTATCCAAATAAAAAACTAAAGGCTGTCGGCGAACCGACCGGTAACATGCGCTATGGCATTACGGTATCAAAGAAAAACCCTGAGCTCGTTGCAGAACTCAATCGGGCTTTAAAACAACTCATTGATTCAGGTGAGCTTAATGCCATTTTATCCAAATGGAACCTCCTCCATCCATTTACGATACAAGAGCTCGGCCTACCCACCAGCCTCAAGAATGATTCGCGTGAAATGGACAAGGTCATTGAGTTGAAGGGGAAATCACTGAGTTTTCAAGAGCGCATCAATCGCTATCTCACACTGACCCCACTTCTTTTAAAGGGAGCCGTGCGTTCTTTAGAGATTTCAATCATCTCTATGCTGGTCGCCATTGCATTTGGGCTGATGCTTGCCATCATGCGCCTCTACGGTAGCCGCATCACTTCACTTTCTGCACAAGCTATCATTGAGATGCTCAGAGGCACACCTCTCTTGATTCAACTCTATTTGATTTTCTTCGGACTCCCGTATCTTGGAATTCACTTCTCTCCTTTTTGGGCTGCAATTCTTGGACTTGGGATGAACTACGGGGCCTATGAAGCAGAAAACTATCGCGCGGGAATTGAGGCTGTACCGAAGAGTCAAATTGAAGCAGCCCACGCACTGGCTTTAAGTCCCGTACAGAGATTCATCTACGTCATTTTTCCTCAGGCTTATCGTATTATTCTCCCTCCGATGACGAATGATTTCATCTCCCTCATCAAAGATTCCTCCCTTGTTTCGGTGATCACAATGGTTGAACTTACGACCATCTACTCACAATTGGCTTCCACATACTTTGACCATTTGGGCTTAGGCATTTTGGTTGCGATCATTTATTTTATTATGGGCTATCCCTTTGTACGACTCGCCCGCCGCCTCGAAACCAATTTAAAAAGAAAATTATCATGAAAACACTCGGCATTGCGACCCTTGCATTTTATGTACTTTGTTCTTTAATTGGAATGGCTCCCATGAATATCGGCTTTGGAGTCATGTTTCTTTTTCTCCTGCCTCAACTCCTCAAAAAACCGAAATTAATTTTTGAACCCTTTCAGTCCATCCCTGATGCCAAATCCTATCTCAAATGGGCAGGGATGCTTGCGCTCGCCTGCACGGTAAGCTTGCTTGCTATGCACTTCTACCCATACTCTTACGCTGAACATGCTCCGGTCTTGACCGCTCATGCATTCTTGAAGCTTTGGCACCTCTTGATTCCTGGATTTGTAACGCTTGCATTTGTGAAAAGCGACTACGACTATGAAGTCGGCTTTCGTTTTCTCACGCGTACTTGGTGGGCGACTACGCTGTGTTTACTCTTGGTAGCCATCATCCAATTCAATACTGGCTGGCCCCAGCCACAAGTGATTCCAACAAACCCCAGTCATTTCCACGCCATTTTATTTCTTGGCCATCACCTCTCCGTTTCAAGTGTGCTCATTTTTCCAACGTTTACAGCCCTGGCCATTTCACTGGGGAATTATACTCGGAAAAAAACAATCCTGTGGTTCGAAACGCTTACTGCCCTCGCAGGCCTGTGCATCCTCTTCTTGAGTTATGCAAGAACAGCGTGGCTTGCGATTCCGATTGGGATCATTTTCATCTTCATTCGCTTCTTTAAGCCAAGG
This sequence comes from Oligoflexia bacterium, assembly GCA_903858975.1. Classification (GTDB taxonomy): domain Bacteria; phylum Bdellovibrionota; class UBA1018; order UBA1018; family CAIMNF01; genus CAIMNF01. Next base: position 7,925 of record CAIOKW010000189.1, read on the forward strand.
ACCCTGATCATGGCTGTCCTTTCGCTCTTTCTGGTCATTGGAATTGCCTCCCAAACTCCGGCCATGAAAGAAAGAATTCAAAATAGCATGGGGATTCAAGATCGACTGAGACTTTGGGAAGCGAATATCGACTTCTTCAAACATCGACCGATCACGGGTATCGGCTGGCTTGCTACCCAAGAAATGTCTCAATATTACTTCAAAGAAAAAGTACCTGAACACTATCAAGAATATTTCTGGGGACATGCACACAGCAATATTTTTGAAATGCTTGGTGGTGCTGGCTTACTTGGACTGATTTCATTTTTACTTTTTGCGATTTTCACCATTCGAATGTCCTTGAGGACCTCACAATTGGCATCTCAACAAGGTGATTTCTACCTGGCTGACTTCGCTTGGGGAATCGGTGTTGCCCTTTTGCTTCTTCACTTTAATGGTCTGACAAACGTGACCTTCTGGGAAGGTAAAGTGATTCACCAACAAATGCTCTGCATTGGTCTTTTAATGATTATCCAGTTTCTATTAAATTACAGACTTGAGGCTGAGAGTCGGGATGCACGCTCCCTGCCTTAAGCGCTGCATGCTTCCAGTGCTCAAACATTGAGATCAGTGCGGCCAGAATCATCACTAGAGATACCACTCGAGCGCCCTTCACACCTAAACGGGCAAACACAGCTTGGATGATCACTCGACTACTCATGAGCGCCGGTATTGTCCCTAGCCAAAACACACTTAAGATCATTGCTCCCGATAACGCAGATCGAGTCGCAAGCGCCATCAGGATAAACCCGTAGAGCCATCCACAGGGCAGAAACACGGTAAAAAAACCGACAAAAGCAGCTCTGAAAATAGACTCATGCCCCTTTCCGAAACTAAGCCCCCAGCGAATCCCCACTTGCGAGACCGCCGACAAAGACCGATTGATACCCGTCTTCAAAATAGCAATTTTCGGATAAATGGTTTCAATCATGAGAATGATCAGAATAGACAAAACCACTGCGGTGAAAGCCACTTGAATAGGAACCCACTTCCATGCAAACAAGAATTCATGTCCCAGATACCCTGAAATCGCTCCCATCCCCAAATACGCTAACAGGCGAAATCCATGATACGGCCACTGATTCTTCAGTTGCTCACCGGTTGCGGCAAGCATCAGCCCTCCACACATTCCAACGCAGTGAATACTGCCCGCGAGAGATGCGGCGAATACACTGACGAGTGTACCGAGACTAAGGGCCGACAAGTGTGACCCCCGATTGGGATTTTAATCCACCCTGATTCCAATTCACCTCAATCGATGACTTCGCTATTCCATCCTGAAATTCTGTACGAGGTACTTTGAGAAAAAACTGAGTTTCTACATACTTCCCTGATTCAACATCAAAAGCCTGCTGGCTTGAAGGGGCGCGAATCATTTCTACTCCGTGCTGGATGGCATCTGCACTCAATGCATAGCTCACTTGGGCTTTGTTCCAATCCAGATTGTAGAATTCTATTTTAAAATGATTAATCACAAAAGCACGCCCACTGGGGTCGGTGACTAATTGATAAGGAGTATCGATCGCACGAATCACATCTTGTTGATATAGCTTTCGAGCAGAAAGGCGCGCCTGCAGGGCAAAAAGTGAAATGGAAAGAAGTGTTCCATAGACGATAGTCCTCCCTCTAAGTATTTTTGGAATTTTGCCCTGTAGAGACAAAATACTCCCATAACCGATCAGATGCTTGGGCTTTTTAATTTTTTCCATTACCGAGTCACACGCATCCGCACACGCGGTACAAGCAATGCATTCAAACTGCAACCCGTACCTCACGTCAATTCCGGTCGGACAGACATTCACACATTTCATGCAGTTGATGCAGTCCCCTCGTTTCTCATCATAGGCAAGAAACAATGAACCCTGATCCATCATTACTGATTGAAACCTTCCATAGGGACAAGCGACCAGGCAGAATTGCTCTCGAAACCAAGCAAAATCAAAGAGCACCACTCCGCTCATCAGCATCACCCAAAAAAAGGAACCCCAATGCTCGGAAGGTCCTTCCAAAATATAGTGAAATGCAGGCTTGGCGCCGACAAAATAGGCCAGAAAAAAATGGCCAAGCGTAATCGAAACGAGCACAAAAGCGAACCACTTTAGGCCTAATTTAAACGCCTTGTCAATATCCATCGTCGATTCATGTAATCGCCTTTGTTTCAGATGATCGCCAATAATCAGATTCTCAATCTTTCGAAAGATCCGATCAATGAACACCGTCTGTGGACACGCCCACCCACACCAAGCCCTTCCAAGCAAGGTCGTGATGAGGGCGATTCCAAAAAGAAAACTCGTAATCACAAAGACTAGATTCGGTACCTCGTGGGCAAAAAACAAAGTCCCCATGATCGAAAACCGACGATGGGCGATATCAAGAAGAAGCAAGGGATGGCCATTCACAGAAATGAAGGGCACCACCATATAGAGCAAAATCATCCCCCATTGAACCCACTTTCGCCTTACCTCAAAAAAACCTTTCTTCGGTGGACTGGCCGGAAATATTTTTACTCTTCTTCCGGCTGCATTGGTCGTCGTGAGTCCGTCGGGGGATTGCATCATTTGATTTCCTGACCTTGGGGTGCCTTTGGATTGGTGGGCGTGCTACCCTGAATCGATTTCACATAAGCGACCACAGTATTTAACTCCGCAGTACTGAGGAGCGCCCCCCAAGCGGGCATCCCCTTGTCTAGGACGCCATCATGTACCACTTTGTAAATGTCATTCACCTCACCCTTTCCGTGAATCCAAAAGCGATCCGTCAAATTGGGGCCTACTAATCCACCCCCGTCGGGGCCATGACATGCCGAACACTTAGACGTGAAGATTTCTTTTCCTGTTTTCAGTGCCTCGGGATTTGAAACCATTGCTAACAACTCTCGGGTATCCGGTCCGGTGGGTTGATTCAGAATCTGAGCGCGTTTAATCTCAGTCATCGCCTCTTGCAGGCGCTGATCTGAACTCGCTCCCATTCCAATCTCGTAATGGGCGTAATACCCAATCGCAAAAAGAATGGAGAGATAGAAAAACAATTGCCACCAAAATGGTGCGGGATAATTGAATTCTTGAATCCCATCATATTCATGGTCTTCAATTGGCTTTTGTTCTTCCTTCATTTAATACCTCCTCGTGATGTTTCCTCAAGCGGAAGCCCACTCATTTGTGAGTACACTTCCTTACTTTCCTTGCGATATGCCCAGAAAATCACCCCTATAAAAACCGATAGAAACATGAACATGCTCACTACCGGCAAAACGCTCCAATGCAAATGAGTTAAGGCTTCTCGAATCATTTAACACCTCCACGGGTTGGGTTTCCAAGTCGTTGTAAGTAAGCAATTAGGGCGATGATCTCGCGATCTTCCTTCACATCAGCGCCTTCAGCCCTCAGGCCTGCAGCAATTGATGCGGCTTCCTCTTTAGCCCAAGATTCAGCGCGCTCCACATCCTCATCTCCATAAGGAACTCCGAGCATCTTCATCACTGAAAGTTTCTTTTTCAGAATTGCAAAGTCCGTCCGGTCCTGATGTAGCCAACCGTAGGTTGGCATGATTGATCCATTGACCACTTGACTTGGATTTCTCATATGGCGGAAATGCCATAAGTCTGGATATTTCGAACCCACACGAGCGAGATCAGGTCCAATCCGTTTAGAACCCCACTGAAAGGGGTGATCATACATCGACTCTTCAATCGTCGATGCCGGACCAAATCGAAGAACATCCCCCACTGTTTTACGAATCATCTGTGAGTGACAGGTATAGCAGCCCTCTCGAACATAGATGTCTCGCCCTGCCAGCTGAAGCGGCGTGTAGGGTTTATTGATCGCATCATGGTAATTAGACTCGACCACGCTTGAGCTCAGTAGCATCGGCGCGAAAGAAATCAACGATCCAATTCCAATGGCCACTGCGGTCAGGACCGCTAAGACCATTGGCCTTGCCTCTAGCACTCGATGCGAAAATGAAAGTTCACCAGAAAACAGAGGCTTACGGATATAGGGCACGCACTCATCTTCTGTCTCATCACTTTGAACTTGGGGTGCAAGACTGATCGTTTTAAAGATGTTAAAGAGCATGACTAAGAAGCCAGCTAAGTACACCATACCGCCCACCGCACGGATCCAGTAAAGAGGAATCACGCGAGATACGGTCTGAACAAAGTCTGGATACGCGAGCTTCCCGGCTGCATCCACTTCGCGCCACATGAGCCCCTGGGTAATTCCTGAGGTGTACATGGACATCACGTAGAGAAGAATCCCAATGGTTGCGACCCAAAAATGAATGTTTGCGAGACGCTTCGAATAGAGTTCAGTTCTCCAGAGCCTAGGAACGAGATAATAAATCATTCCAAATGCAAGGAAACCATTCCAACCCAAAGCTCCGGCATGGACGTGAGCAATAATCCAATCTGTATAATGCCCTAACTCATTGACTGATTTAATCGCAAGCATCGGTCCTTCAAAGGTCGACATTCCGTAAAAAGTAGCCGACAAAGCCAAAAACTTAACGATCGGTTCCGTGCGTAATTTATCCCATGCACCCCGAATCGTCATGAGACCGTTAATCATTCCTCCCCATGAAGGAATCCAGAGCATTACGCTAAAGACCATCCCTACGGTTTGGGCCCAATCCGGAACGGCCGTGTTCAAAAGATGGTGTGGCCCTGCCCAAATATAAAGAAATACCAAAGTCCAAAAGTGAATCACCGACAGACGATAAGAGTAGACGGGTCGATTCACAGCCTTTGGAATAAAGTAATACATCAACCCCAGAAATGGAGTCGTCAGAAAAAACGCAACCGCATTGTGTCCATACCACCACTGCACAAGCGCATCACTTACACCTGCATAGGCAGAGTAACTCTTAAATGCACTCACGGGAACAGCCGCTGAATTCACCACGTGTAAGATTGCAACGGTAATGAAGGTGGCTATGTAGAACCAAATTGCAACATAGATATGTTTTACTCTTCGATTCACAATCGTCATGAGAAGGTTCACGCCAAAGGCAACCCAAACCACTGCGATAGCAATATCAATTGGCCATTCTAGTTCTGCATACTCTTTCCCTTGGGTCAGACCAAAAGGTAAAGTAAGGGCCGCAGCCACAATAATGGATTGCCAACCCCAAAAATGAAACTGACTGATCTTATCTGAAAACATCCTCGCCTTCAGAAGTCGTTGTGATGAATAGTAAATCCCTGCAAAAATTGCATTACCCGCAAAGGCAAAAATTGCTGCATTGGTATGGAGAGGACGCAGTCGACCAAAAGTAATCCATTTTAGACCTCCATTCAACGCTGGGTAGGCCATCTCAAGAGCAATAATGATTCCGACTAAAAACGCCACCGCAGCCCAGAGCAGGGTTGCCAGCGTGAATTTTTTTACGATCGCATCATCATAAGAAAACCGTTCGAGATTTCCCTTCTGTTCCATTCTTGTCATTTCCTATTCTCCTTTTCATCTTTAAACTGATCTTCTAGCAAAACCCGCACAGCGGGTGTCTCTAAATCCTCGAACTGGCCTCGATATCCTGCAAAAATAAACAAAACGAGGAACCCCACTCCTATCAATAACGCTGCAGGAACCAAGAACCAGATAATGCTCATGAGCGGACCTCTCTCAAACGGATGAAGCTGGCCATAAATACAGTAAGGGCCGAAGCAGGCATGAGCACAGCTGCCCAAAGCGGGTTCATATGGCCTGTTAAACTGAGGAAAGCTCCAATAAAATTGTAACTCGTACTTAAGATGAAGTTCTGTCTCAGAGTTTTTCGAACGAGATTTGCCGTAGACAAGAAAATGGGCACAATGGAAACACCGGGCTTCAGCGAGTAGGCTTGGGCCGATTGAATTGCCGCCTCCATTCCCCCCTGTACCGCAATACTGACACGGGCTTGAGACAAAGCTAAAGCGTCGTTCACGCCATCCCCCACCATCATGGCTTTCGATACCCGAATAGCCTTCTGTTCCGGATTCTGAGTGGAAAAATAGGACGTGATGCCTAATTCGTTTGCGAGTTTCTGAACTGGAGCCGTGAGATCACCCGATAAAATAGAAAGTTCATAATTCATCGCCCTCAATTTTTGCATCACCGGAGCGCTATCGGAACGAACTTGATCCTGAAATGATATATGACAAAGCTCTACGCCGTTTCTTAGAAAAACACTCTCTGAGTCACCCGATAATGAATGGACCGCTCGAATCAGAGAATAAGAATCGTTGAGCTCTCCCAGAACTCCGACATTTGGGACCTCCTCGAAGTGATTCCATTCCAGGATGCGGGTATGAACTTTTTTCTCCCAAAAAGCCTTTTCAATCGATCGAGAAGCGGGATGGCGAGAGAGCCGGACTAATGAAAACAAGGCCGATTGATCCTGCGGGGTTAAACTTTTGATATCAAAATGTGCAGTAAGGTTTCCCTCTGTAAGGGTCCCTGTTTTGTCAAAATAGACTACTTTCACATCCGGAGCAAAATCCAAACACGAAGGGTCCTTAACCAGGAGTCCGTTTTTCATCAAAGATTTCATTGCGAGTGTAAAAACCAGAGGGGTTGCCAGGGCAAGTGCACAAGGACAAGTCACAATCAAAAGCGCCAAGACCCGATGGATGCCTTCAACGATGAGTCCCCTTTGAGCAAAATAAATCAAACTGAAAATTGATACTGTCGATACAAGGATGAGTAAACGTTTTGCCCAGAGATCACTCCTGAGCTCTGTCACAGTTCGCTTGGCCTGCACTTCACTGATTTTGAACAGAAGCTTTGCCAAACGAGTTTCATTTCCAGTCTTTAAAACCTCAACACTCAAATCAGAAGATCCTGAGATTAAAGTGGTTCCAGCAAAAACAGGATCTCCTGCTTTTAATGCAATGGGCTTTGATTCTCCGCTAAATCGTGAGTGGTCACACCATCCCTCCCCGCTTCGGATCACACCATCAACATCAATCAAATCACCCGATTGAAGTACACACCGATCTCCAACCTCACCTGAAAAGTTTGAGGTGAAAAAATCAAGAGCTCCTAGATTCATCTGTGAATTTTGCCTTAAGCGGGCAAGATAATAGCGACTGGAGAGCAGTAAAAAAATCAGTGCGCTTAAACTATCAAAATAGAGTTGA
>CAIOKW010000190.1 GCA_903858975.1 Oligoflexia bacterium
CAAAATCAGTGCCGCAAAGAAAACAGCCCCTAAACTCATCATGGAGGCAAATGTAAAATGATTAAGGAATCACTCAGACTTCAAGCCATCAAGGCCATGGACCATTCCTACTCTCCTTACAGCCAAAAACAGGTGGGAGCAGCAATTGAACTCAGCAATGGTAAAACCTATACAGGTTGCAATATCGAAAACTCTTCCTACGGCGGAACCGTTTGTGCAGAACGAGTCGCGGTTTGGAAAGCGCTCAGCGAAGAAGGCCCCGGAGTAGAGATTATATCTGTGGTCGTTGCGACCGACGCCACTCCTCCTTGGTCCCCGTGTGGAATCTGCAGACAAGTGATCAATGAGTTCGCATCTAAAAATTGCGAAATTCACCTTGTGAATAAAACCGGAGATGTCAAAAGTTTTACGCATCAAGAGCTCCTCCCCCACGGTTTTGATCGTTCTGCCCTCCAGAAGTCATAATCCCATCAGTTTCACTAATCGCCACAGACAAATTTTCCTAATAAAGATTTGCAGCGTATTTCTCCGCATGGGACACTAGACAAAACTGCATTTAAAAAACGGATTCATGATGAGTCCCGAAATGCTCGAACACAAGGAATTCAACGGAGGAATTCATATGCGTCGTACACTCACCCTGTTCTCGACTCTCATTTTTGCGATGGCCGCTTTTAGTGGTTTCGCAAAAGCCGATAGTCCAACTCAACCGAAAGACTGGACCTTTCTCGTTTATTTGAACGGTAACAACAACCTCGACTCATTTGGTGCGATGAACATCAATCAAATGGAAAAGGTAGGTTCTACTGCAAAGGTAAACGTAATTGTTCAATGGGCAAGCTTAGAAACTCGCACTGTTAAACGTCTTCTCATCAAAAAAGATAACGATCCCAAAAAAGTGACCTCACCTGTGATTCAAGATCTTGGATCAGTGGACATGGGCGACTGGCACTCATTAGTGGACTTCGTGAAGTGGGGCGCCGAAAAATACCCTGCAAAACAATACTTTGTAGACGTATGGAACCACGGCAGTGGATGGCACGCGAAACAAGGTGCTGGCGGAATCCTTAAACCTATGGATATTAGTTGGGATGATCTCAGCGGTAACCACATGACCACTAAGCAACTTGCACTTGCACTGACCGAATCATCAAAAATCATTGGTCACAAAGTGGACCTCTATGGTTCAGATGCTTGCTTGATGGCCATGGTTGAAGTTGCAAATGAAATGAAAGATTCTGTGAACGTATTCGCAGGTTCACAAGAAACTGAACCAGGAGCTGGCTGGCCATACGATGCATTCCTCACCCATTGGAATGCACTTCCAAATGCAAGCCCTCAAGAAGTTGCTAAGGCTCTGAGCGCCGAATATGCGAAATCATACCAAGGTACTTCAGACAAGGTAACGTTCTCTGCATTTGACTTAAACTTCTTGGATCCACTCACCCAGTCGATCCGTGAGTTCAGCAACTCTTTCAGTAGCCTAAATGCAAGTGCGATTTCTCAAGTGTTGAAAGCCGCTCAGGCTTCTCAAAACTTCACGAATTCAGACTATGTCGATTTCGTCGATTTCTTGAAGAACGTAAAAAGTGCAAATGTATCTGCTCTCAGCTCTGACAAACTCACCAAGATGGGTGACGCCGCTAAGAACTTCATCATTGCGAGCAATAACGTGGGCTTTCCAAACGCACACGGAATGTCGATCTGGATCCCTACAGAGAAATATCAGTACTCTGAGTATTCAGACCTCTATTCTCAAATGGCTTTCGAGCAAACGACCCATTGGGGCGACGTTCTGAAAACCTTACTCAAATAATTGAACTAAAAAAGGCCCGGGGGACTTTGTCCTCCGGGCCTTTTTTATTACCTACTCCTCGTCATCGCTTTCGTCCCCAGACTCCTTCGCGACTCTCATTTTAAAGAGCCACCCTTCATCTAAGGGATCACTTTGAAGTAACTCAAGGTCGTCATTTAAAGCTTCATTCACGCCGATTACTCCTCCATCAATCGGAGAAATCACCTCAAAGGTTTGGCGATCTCCCTCTATTTCACAAACCACATCATCTTGTGAAAAGTCATCTCCCTCAACCGGTAAATTAATCCCCTGAAGTCCGCCCATTTCCTCGAAGGCTTTTTCAGTAAGACCTACCGTAACGACTCCACCTTTTTTCCGGTACCAGATTTTTCCATCATCATACTCGTTCATAATCACCTCTTTCGATTAAATTCTTTTTGGGCCAAAAATACTGAATCTTCTTTTTTGTTTTTGATCTGAATCCAGTGCCGATGCGTGGATTGAAAATAACTCACCTCGATTTCGGCCGCATTCATCTCTAGCTTTGCCATTTTAGGCAGTTTCAGCACGACTTTCCACTTTTTATTCTGTAAGGTCAAGAGAGCTACCGCGGCACTCGAGTGGTTTGCCGTAACATAAATTCCTTTCCACTCACCCGCCCAATCTTTTTCATCCAAGGGAGCTTGGACCTCAGCTTTTACTGAATCCTTTTGTTGAAAAATTGAGCCCGATCGCTTCATGACGACCGGAGTATCTTTGGTTTCAAAATCCTTTTTAACCCATTCCTCTTTCTCGTCTTTTTGGAACTTCCCGAGTCGTGCTTCAATTCGAGAAGGAGTCATAAAGGCTTTCATTGCTTTCGCAACTGCCAGTCGAATATGAGGATCCTTGTCGTCTAGAAAAGGTTCCACAAAATCGAGAGCTGCATCGCCTTGAGATTGCACGAGCGCTGAAAGCATTTTCTTTTTTAAAACTGCGTTCTCACTTTGTGTGATCGCTCCCTGAAGCAAAGAACCTACACTCGGATCAGAAAAATGAGCAAGTCCCTCGAGAAGCCAGGCCTTTTCAGCAGGCGAGTTGGTCTCTGAATACATTTGTTTCAGAACAGGCAAGGCGTCTGGGCCCAAGCTCGACCAAAACTCGGTTGCAGGCTCTGGATGACGTTGGCTGATTTGCGCATGAATCTCAGCTCGAATCTCGTCAGGAGTCATGGCGTATGTAGGGATGAGAAACAATTGTGAGAGGATGAGAATGATGTTCATTTTTTTATCGCACGAAAGAGTTCCATTGCAGCAATGCTGAGGATCTTGGGGAGAAAAGATTTCCATCTTCGTTCCAAGTTCCACTCTTTAACTGTCTATTTTTTGTGGTGTACCACATGATGTGGTTGAATTGACATTCTTGGACTAAAGGACAAAACACTTTTGGCATATCGCCATTGAGTCCCACAGTTCCCGAAGTTCCATCCACATCAATGGCGCCTGAGGTGATCGTAGAAGTCATGTAGCAATTGACGCCGCCGCTACAATTGGTGGCCGCATTACAATCGGTTTGGCAACTATGTGTACTTAAAGGAGCCGCCTGAGTGGTCGTATCGTTCACATAGCAGGCCCTTTGATCCAAAAACTTTGATCCTGATCCCGAGGTCCTCGCAGCACAGGTCGGGGTATCATTCAGGGCATCATGAGTTTGAGCCCCACCACTATCTGGTTTTTCAGATGGGTGGTTTAAGCCTAAAAAGTGTCCCATTTCATGAACGATAGTGGCTGCCATTTCTAAAAAGTCATTCTCCTGGTAAGTGCGAGCACAGGTGTTGGTGGTACAGTTTGGGTTAAAGGTCGCAAGCTGATCAAAGCTTGAAAAGGCAAGGCCACTCGTCTGAGTCGCATTGATCGAAGGCCCTAGAATTGCGCCTGAGACTCCGAGAATCGTAAAATTTGCACCCGCATATCCAATGTCACTGACGAGAAAAATGTTGATGTTATTCCCTGAATCACCCGCATCGACTCCCTTAGACCCGGCTTCAAATAAGCTTCCAAGATCTTGATAATTGACTTGTGAGTATTGACTTCCCCCATTGGCATCACTCCACTCATAAATCTTAATGCCACTAATGCCGAGAGAAGCTCCACTCACCGTCTTAAAAAGTCGATTCACTTCTTTAAACAGGAGGTTCAAATTTCTAGCCCCTTTCACGGTGTGTGAGTCATTTACGTTTTGATCCCCCACCAGAATCAGGTTCAAGTTAATACCACCATTGGTCGCCCCTGTATTTCGTGCGGCAGTATCCTTTTTTACAGATAGGGTAATCTTGAGGTTTGCCATTTGACTCGCCACTGAACTTCCGGAATCAGAAAGAAGTAGGTATTTTGCATAGTAGTGACCCGTCGGTAAACCGCCTGAACCCGGGCAGGCCCATGGACTCAAACTGGAGTCACATCTTGGAAAAGCGTTCGTTGTTGAATATCCATAGGGTGGCACTTGGTGCTGATCCCAATCCGTTCGACTTCCAAAGGCGCTGCTCGATTGAACTGTGCATGCGCTATTCTCAACACAATTTCCGCTAGAACAGGTCCACATTCCGGAACTCGCGCAGGCCGAAGTAAGATTCACATACTCGATTTTTCCGGAGTTAGTATTCGCATAAAATGAGGTCAGCACGGGATAGGCTCCGCCCGCGTTCGGATAGTTCTGTGTTTCTGCAACCAGCGTCATTGATCCATTGGGGCCAAAATTTGCAGTTGAATCATAACTTCCCAAATCAACGGTCACTTCTTTTGATCCCCAAGGATCATCAAACCTAACCATACCGACATTGGAGTAATAAAGTGAGGTTTGAGTGACTGCCACACTTCCCTTCAGATTACTGCTGCCAATGATACTGCTGTCTGGGGAATAGGTTCCAGCGACTAACATAGCGGCCGGAACGGTTGTAACGGTATTGGTCGTCGAGCTCGTTTTCGAACACGCCGAAAGACCCGCTAGACTTAAACCTAATAAACACAAAATGGAACGCTTCATCATCATGATTCACCCGGACTTCGTTTCAACCTTATCGACGAAATCTTGAGCAGCCTTGAATTTATTATAGCCCGATCCCAGAGATGGATCCATTTGTAATTTTTAAACAATTTCCATTTATGAAGACTGAGCGCGATAGGGACTACGCACGCCCATCCATTGATTGAGCTCAGCTTTAACTGCTCCACCTTGGACTTGAACAAGAACAAAGGTCGGATGAAAAGGCTCACCAACAAAACGCCAATCTAAATAGACCATTTTGGTCCAGGTGCCGGAGTTCAGGTATTGGCGACCATTTGCATAAACCCGATGCATAGGAAGGTGGGTGTGCCCCATCACAATGGTATGCACCGAAGCATCTTCTTCCAAAATCGTTTTAGCTTCATCTTCCAAATCAA
>CAIOKW010000191.1 GCA_903858975.1 Oligoflexia bacterium
ATCGACAATGACGAGGTCCCAGTCCTCGGTTTTCAGGAGGCCCGTTTCAACAGCGTTCACTACTGATTCAAGGCTAAGAATCACCCGTTCTTGATCCGCAATGTCTCCCAATTGTAGGGCTTCCGTAGTTTGGGACGCGGGAACCCAGAACGAGAGATTAAAGCGACGAAAGAGTTCCACAAACCATTGGTTTACGAGTGATTCAGGTACAATGATGAGAACGCGCCTGATCCGACTGCTGACGAGTAATCGATGCATGATCCACGCAGCCTCAATCGTTTTCCCAAGCCCGACTTCATCAGCAAGTAATGCTCGAGGCAAGCCACGTTTTGAGATTTCTCGGGTGACAAAGAGTTGATGAGGAAGGAGTTGTGCTTTTGGACCGAGCATTCCCCTTGCTTCAGAGTGGAGGTGACGATGATGGTATTTGAGCGTTCGGCGACGAAGTGAAAATGCTTTAAATGAATCCCACTGGCCTGCCAAAAAACGATCCATCGGGCGTTGGAGAGTGAGCTTTGATGAAAGCTCAGATTCAGGGAGTTCCACTCCTTGTTCCGATAGGTACCAATTAAGGTTTTCTCTTCTTTCTATGCGACCAATGGTGAACGTGGTGCCTGAGCGGGATTGAATCTTTTCACCGATCCGAAATTCGAGACGCCGAAGGGGGGCATTTTTTTTGCGATAGATTCTGGCCTGGCTGCTGGAAGGGTAATGGATGGTGAGGGAAGTAGCGTCCATTTCGCTGATAATGCCAACGCCGAGTTCGGGTTCGCCTTCGCTTGTCCAGCATTGGCCAATTTGGAAAGGATAGGTGTGAGGGATCATAGGGGATTACTCTTCTGGAAAAAGTTCCGCCAAGATGGAAAGTCCAGTTAACAAACCATTTTGATTCTCAATGGATAGGCCTTCAACTTTTTTTTGAATCCAAATGTCGGTTTGCTTCATGTAGTTCTCGGCCATTTTCTTTCCAAGCGTGGTGGGAGTGAGGTGAATTTGTCTGCGGTCGCTCGGATCCGTCTTGCGAGTTGCGAGCTTGCGATGAACGAGAACATCGACCATTCGGGTAAGGGTTGCAGGTGTAATTCCCATCCACTCCGCAACCTCTCGGTGGGTCAGGGTGGTGCGGGTAAGCTTCAAAAGGATTCTGAGTTGAGGGATAGTGAGCTGGCCTTGGGCATGCCCCCGCATCTCAGTGCGGATTAAACGCATGATTCTCGGGATGAGTTCTAGAATTTGCTTAGAAGACTCGGTTTTATGCATGGTAAAGCTCCTAAAAGAGTTAACAGAGAACGATGAATCTTGACAAGATGAGAGTTCACTTACAGATTAATTAGGTATGCTAACGATTTGCGCGTTGATTTGGGAATTGAGTCCTGAAATTAAGCGCTCTTGAACTGCGCATCGATGAGGATAGACGACCATGACCCTTTCAGATATTTCAATTCGTAAGCCCGTATTCGCATGGATGCTCATGGTAGGGCTCCTCGTGTTTGGAGCCATTTCTTTTTCACGGATGGGGATCAGTCAAATGCCGGATGTCGATTTTCCGGTGGTGAACATCGCTGTTTCCTGGATTGGAGCCTCACCCGGAACGATGGAGCTCGCAGTTTCAGATGTCATTGAAGATGCGGTGATGAGTGTCGAGGGTGTGCGGAGTGTATCCACGAGTTGCCAAGAGGGACTTTCGAATACTTCGGTCGAGTTTGAAGTCGATCGCAATATTGATGTTGCTCTTCAGGAAATTCAAACCAAAATTGCGCAAGCGATGAAACGCTTACCTCAGGACGTGGATCCACCGGTGGTGACTAAATCAAATCCCGAGGATCAACCGATTTTGTGGGCGGCGTTAACCGGTGGTAGTTCACTTCGGGACCGAGTTCTCTTTGCGCGGGATCATTTGAAGGATCAACTAACGACGGTCAGCGGTGTAAGTGACCTTCGATTGGGTGGCTATGTCGATCCGAATATGCGGATTTGGTTGAATTCAGAAAAGATGCGGAGTCGGCAAATCACCGTGGATGATGTGATTGCAGGGTTAAATGGTGGTAATACCCTGGCTCCAGCGGGTTATCTCGATCAAGAGAAGCGGGAAACCAATTTGCGAGTGATGGGAGAAGCATTCACACCCGAAGACTTTGGCAACATTGTGATTCCTTCTCGTGGGGGGGCGCCCATTTGGTCTCAAATGCAAGTGAAGGACGTCGCTCGGGTTGAAGAAGGATTAGCCGATGTCCGCAGGATTTCTCGTCTAAATGGTGATCCTGCGCTCGGACTGGGTGTTATTAAGCAGCGGGGTTCAAACGCAGTGGCTGTGGGTCGGGCCGTGAAATCCCGTATACGATTCTTAAAGGATACGCTTCCCAAGGGCATGAGTGTTCAGCCGATCGTGGACAGTACTATTTTTATTGAGGAGTCCACGAAAGAACTTTTATTTACACTGGGCTTGTCAGCAGTGTTGACCTCAATTGTGTGTTGGCTCTTCTTAGGGACCCTAAGTTCAGCCTTTAACGTTGTGCTTTCAATACCCGTATCGTTGATTGGTTCTTTTATTTTCCTATCAGCCTGTGGATTCACGATTAACACCTTTACGCTTTTAGCGCTTTCGCTCTCGATTGGGATTGTGGTGGATGATGCGATCATGGTGCTTGAGAATATTGTTCGTTATTCAGAAATGGGTATGGGGCGGGTAAAAGCATCCCTGATCGGAGCTCGTGAAATCACAGGAGCTGCGTTTGCGGCGACTCTGGCCATTCTTGCGATTTTCTTGCCGGTGGTCTTCATGAAAGGAATTATCGGAAAGTTCTTTTTTCAATTTGGGATCGCCATGTCGGTAGCGGTATTCCTATCCTTATTAGAGGCGCTCACCCTTGCGCCGATGCGCTGTTCACAGTTTCTGAGCCACGGGGGAGAGAACCGGGTGACTCAGGCTGTAAATCGATTTATGGATCGATTAATCCTTCTTTACAAAAAAATACTCGCTTGGAGCTTGGAAAGAAGGGGAGTGATTTTCGGCATATCGATTGCTGTTTTTGTAACTTCCTTATTTTTAGTGGGCGGACTAAAGCAGGAATTTGTTCCGCCTCAAGACCAAAGTCGCTTTCTTGTTTCACTTCAAACTCCAATGGGATCTTCGCTTGATTTCACGAGTGAGACTTTTGAAAAGGTAGAAGCCTTGTTAAAGGTGAGGCCCGAAGTTGAAAATTATTATGTAGCAGTGGGGGGCTTTCAGGGGGGATTAGTCAACCAGGGAAATATGTTTATTACTCTTAAGCCAAAAGGGTCCCGAGGTGTGCATGAGCCGTTTAAGCATGAGCCAAGCCAAACGGATTTTATGGATTTCTGCCGTAAGACCTTTAATAAAGTTCAAGGTGTGAAGCGAGCGTCGATGATTGATTTATCTTTGACTGGGTTCTCGTCCTCTCGTGGATTTCCAATTCAATTTCAAGTTCAAGGCCCCGATTGGGGCGGACTTGCCGCAAACTCACTTCAAATCATGGAGAAGCTGAAGACTTCTGGACTCGTGACGGATGTGGATACTGACTACAATCCAAATATGCCAGAGGCTCAGATTGTTCCGGATCGTGAAAAGGCTTATGGAAGGGGGGTCACCATTTCAAATATTTCGAATACGGTGAGTGCCATGGTCGGAAGTCTACGTGTAGGGAAATATTCGGATATCTCAGGCCATCGAGACGATGTTCGCGTGAAGCTGGAAAGTTCAGATAGCCGATCAGTAAATGATATTACCCGTGTTTTTGTTCGAAATAACCACGGAGAGATGGTTCCACTTTCACAGGTGGTATCTTTGAAGGACGCTTCTACCTTGCTTACGATCAGTCGCTATAATCGAGAGCGTGCGATCTCTATTTTTGGAAACCTGGCGCAAGGCAAGTCTCAAAAAGATGTGATGAAATACATTGAAGAGCTCGGAAAAGCTTTGCCGGAGGGCTATCACATTGTTCCATCAGGTAACTCGCAGGCGTTTCAGGAGTCCTTCCAGAGTCTAATGGTTGCCTTAATCCTAGGAATCTTTGTGGCCTATATGGTTCTCGGAGCGCAGTTTAATAGTTTTATCCATCCTATGACCGTCTTACTTGCGTTGCCGTTTAGTATTTCTGGAGCATTGATTGCACTCCGCGTGACTGGGATTTCACTCAATATCTATAGTTTGATTGGAATTCTATTGTTGATGGGAATTGTGAAGAAGAATTCAATTCTGCTTGTAGACTTCACTAATCAAAGGCGAAACGAGGGTTCAGGGGTAAAAGAAGCTCTGATGGAGGCGTGTCCCTTGCGCTTACGTCCCATCCTCATGACCTCTGTGGCGACGGTTGCCGCTGCCATTCCTGCAGCGCTTTCTTTCGGAGCAGGATCTGAGACGACCCGGCCGATGGCAATTGTGGTGATTGGGGGGGTGACCCTTTCAACCCTCTTAACTCTGATTGTGGTTCCCTGTGCCTATAGTCTGTTTGCTCGTTTTGAGCGAGGAAAATATAAGATCGAACTTGAACAAGCGCTCAAAGAAATCAACTAGAGCGTCGTTTTTGAGTTTCGTTTTTGAGGTAAATTGAGTTTTCGACCCTCATGAGCGTTACTGTTCGTTTTGCACGCTTCAGCTCTTCGGTGTTTTGGATCGATGTTTTAAGATCAGCAAGCATTTCATCTAAAGCTCGATCGAGTTTTAAGATTTCAATGCCGTATTGAACTGCTTTTTCCATGACCTTTTGGATTTCATCAGGAACGATGGGTTTTTCTAAAAAGTCAGTTGCGTTTAGTCTAATCGCCTGTTGATAGCTCTTCACGTCTCCGAAGGCAGTGAGAACTACAAAAGGTATGGGATTGAAATTGGATCTAATGTGGGAGAGGAGTTCTAATCCATCCATGTGGGGCATGCGAATATCAGAAAGAATTGCGCAGATAGTGGGATTCGTTTCAATGATAGAAAGAGCTTCGAGGCCATCACCAGCGGTGAAAATGTGATTGCATATTGGTGCAAGAGAATCTTTGAGAATGTCTCTGATATCCCTTTCGTCATCCACGATGAGTAGGGTACGAGCTATGCTTTTGGATTCAGTACTCATGTTTAAAGTTCACTTTTCTACGCGATCGGACCCATGATTAGACTTAAACTGACGAAGGAACGCAAGAGCCGTTGCCGCACTCATTTTTGAAGGCTCAAAGGAGCCCTTTTCGGTGAATCTAAATAATTTCGGGCTTTCTTCGGTGAGGAGTACCAGTTTCATGTTCCATATTTCGAATTCACGCTCTGTTATTTCAGTGAAGTCGAGAATCAAAAGCTCCTGATGTCTCTTGTCTGACTGAATCAAATTGAACAAATGATTCACCTCGACTCGACTGCCCTCGATATACTGGATAAATTGATCATTTCCAAATACAAGAGTTCCTGTGACACCTACCTTTGCATTATTGCTGAGAGCTGCATGGTGAATCCTAGCGAGCTCTTGTGGTGCTGTGTTGGGACTAAGTTTGCTTGAATAAATGAGACGAACGAGTTGCATAGGTTCCTTATCGGGATTCTTTCCCTCTTCATAAATTGTAGCGTTGATTATTTTAGAGTCAGTAAAAAAATTTTATTTATGAATTTAACGTTGCGTTACCAATTCTTTGAAGAATGTTTAACACAAGAAATAAAAACTCTTTATACATTTGCAGTGCGCAGAAATGGCTGGAGATGTGCTTAAAATGGCATAGAGATATTATTTAAAGAATGTTTATTGAATTGACTCAGTTCAGTTTTGTTGTCGATTGATTTGCATTTCATTTTTAATTTGAAAGTAACTTGTTTCTGTATGCTATTTTTAGAGAAGATGTTTTTTAATTGCTTCAGTAATTTTAAGAGAACCCCGAAATGAAATTATGTCATTCTCAAAAGAAGACTTAGAAGAGTTTAAATCAGAAGCGGTCGAGATTCTCGAGATTGCTGAGAAGAGTCTCTTCAAGATTGAGGATCGCGTTGATTTTAGGAATTCATTTGATGCAGTGTTTAGAGCACTTCATAACTTGAAGGGCGCGTCGGGGATGATGGAGTTGCTCTCTTTGCAAAATCATGTGCATGAATTGGAAACTATTTTCATGCAATTCAAAGAGGCGAATGGGATTCCAAAGGAATACATTGATTTCTTCTTAAGAGGCATTGATGGTGCGAGGACCTTACTTTCGGGAGGTGAGATCAATTTTGATTACAACATTCCGAAAGAAGTGGCTGCATGCGAGGTAATTCCCTTGGTAGAAGCGATTGTGCTCCAGTCTAATTCACCCTCTGCATTAGATGAGTTTGTATCAGAAGGGTGTGAGATTATTGAACG
>CAIOKW010000192.1 GCA_903858975.1 Oligoflexia bacterium
CTTGAGCGTACTCGGCCCCATCCTGACCCTCGATTCCGAGCCGTGGCTCTCTTTGCTGGGCGGACCGCATGAACCATTTCGATCCCCTCGCCAGCAATTCCAGGGTGTTAAGAATGGGGTCTCAAGAGGAGGAGAGGGCTATACTTCTTCAGTCGCTATCTGAAATCGATGAGTGAAGTGTTAAGCGACGGGTCACGGCCAAAATCCTTCCGTTTCCGACTGAATTATTAACACTTTTCCATCGAAAATACCTCAACTTTGAGATATGAAACGGGGATGCAAAATACAGGCCTTCCTATTTTAGAGTTCATTCTTAAAAACTATAAAAATTTCAATTCTCGCGCTACTCGCGATGCAACGATCGCTTACTGGCGTCATATTGAAAATGGTGGAAAAATGTATTGGACATTGGCGGGTGCGATGTCTTCCGCGCAGCTTGGAATCTCCCTTGCTCCAGCAATTCGTGCGGGCTTGATTCATGGGATTTCCTCCACTGGAGCCAACATTGAAGAATCCCTTTTCCGCCTAGTTGCACATCATTCATACAAAGATTTCCCAGATTATCGTTACATGACAAAAAATGACGATACTAAAATCCTGGAAGAGCGTATGCGCCGGGTAACGGATACGTCGATCCCAGAAGATGAGGCATTTCGCGCGGTTGAAAAAGTAGCGGTGCCGATGTGGTTTGAGGCGACTAAAAATAACACACGTCGTTTTTGGCACGAGTATTTTTATGAACTCGTTCAGAAAATTGATGCAAAAATCTATGAAGGTAATCCAGATGATTGCTGGTTACTTGCAGCTGCAAAAGCAAAACTTCCAATGGTTGTTCCGGGTTACGAAGATTCTACATTTGGAAATATTTTTGCAGGGTATGTAAAAACAGGGGAGTGCAATGCAGCGATCGCTAAATCTGGTGTTGAGTACATGGCTCAACTTTATGATGATTACGCTGAGCTTTCCAAAGGCGCAGGCGTGGGCTTCTTCCAAATCGGAGGTGGAATCGCTGGAGACTTCCCAATCTGTGTAGTTCCATCTACCAAATACGATATTCAGCAATCAGTAAAGCCATGGGCTTACTTCTGCCAAATCTCTGATTCAACGACTTCTTACGGGTCTTACTCGGGTGCCACTCCGAATGAAAAAATCACTTGGGATAAACTCACTGAAACTACTCCGATGTTCGTAGTAGAATCGGATGCAACGATTGTGGCCCCTCTTATGCTTCAAGCATTGTTAGAAGCAAAAGCAAATCCTAAAGCCGCAAATGAGCTCATCGCTAGCTTGAAGTAAGAAACGATTCATTGAGTCGATTCTAATTTCTAAAAGTATCGATTCTCATACTAGCCTTGGCTCGACCCACTCACTTTTTCTATGGATTTTGGAGGGTGAGCTTAAGTGGTGAGGGTCTTTGATTTTCCTATCTTCCACTGAGCCCTAAGGAAATAGGTGTTCCTCAGTTCAACTGTGAGAAGAATTTAGAGTCTTAACTGGGTGTGCTCTCCTACTGGTATCTTCGGCTCGGCTTTTCTCGCTTTAAGGTGGGTAAAGAAAAAAGACCCGATACAAATAGCGAGTCTTTTTTTAAAAAGGTGGAGGTGAACGGATTGGCTCGAGCATCCTGTTCTCGCCCCCTTACTGGCGTGCTGGGCTTGCCCTCACCGAACAACCTGCAATCGTTTAAAATAAAAAAGCCGGTCA
>CAIOKW010000193.1 GCA_903858975.1 Oligoflexia bacterium
ATTCTCCGGACTCTTTGGGCAAATCTTGTAGCCGTTGTTTTTGACAAAGTTCATGTATTTTGCCGCGGCTTCTTTGTCTCCGGTGGCAATGATATAGGCCCATACCCCTCGATCCATGTCGCGACTAAATGTTGGGCCCGTTTCTTTTGGATTAGGGTTAAATCGATATCCGGGAGATCGCCACCATCGACCTGTTTCGTCTTGAGCGTTCTTCACCTGGTAACAATATTCAGTTTCGCCCGAAAGGCAGAGTACACCCATGTATTCCACCGCATCCCAAAATGGACACCCATTCATGGTGAGGGATCCATCACTGCACTTCGGAGCCCAGGTACGAAGAAGAGCTCGTCGAGTTTTGAGTGCGCTTACTGTTTCAGCTTTAATCGGGGTGTGAACCAGTGTGCTCTCTCCTGCATAGGTATTCAGTGAAAATAAAAACAAAAACAGGGAAAGGGCTCCATTGATCATGTTCATGAAAGGAATGTCCCATAGAGTGATGGAATAATCAATGATATCGGCAGGGTACTCTGTTTTTTAAGGGTGCTTAAAGCGCATTCAAGCGGAAGAGGATTTTGTCTTTTACGCATTCTGCCATGTAGTCATGCAATTCAGGAGTTTCCACCCATCGGCTCGCTTCGCCTCTAATTTGGTCACTTTTCCATTCAGCATTTTCGGACTTTAGCTTGATGGCGAGATCCGAATGAGCGAGTCCCTCAAGTGCATCCTTCCAGAGTTTATTTTTTCCTAGAATCTTTGCGGGTCCCCATTCAGCATCAAAGAAATCGTACTCAATATAAAGTGTTTTTGAGTCACTCAATTCCTTCAGCAGAATGAATCCATCGCTAAATTTAATTTTTCCAGATTCATGCAGGTGATAATGAATCAGACGCTGTTTATTGGCAGGGGTCTCATAGGAATAAATCATTTCATATTTAATGTTGGGGATGAGGGGGAGGGGGATCGATTGCTCCCAATAAATTTTGCTCAAGTTGCTGTTCTTTGAAATGACCTTGGTCTCAGCGAGATCTAAGAATATATCAGGATAGGTTTCGAAATCTGAAATGACGCTTTCAATTCTTTTGATGCTCGCATTAATTTCCATGACCTGTTTAAAGCCCATGTAAAGGTCTTGGTCCTTTAAGTTGAAGCATTCGAGTTGGATGGGGGGATGTCCTAATTTAACGGGCTCGCTCGAATGTTTTTTGGCCAATTTGCTGAGGTGTTCCCAAACTTCGCTTTTGACTGTTGAGAATTCGCTGGTTTCAGCATGGGCGGGAACCACGAGCCCCAGTGGGCAGATCAAGAGCAGAGCTATAATGGTATGCAATCGAATCAATGGAATCATGCCTGAACCTTTGCGCCTTTCCTTAGCTATTATCCTCTATTCCTGACTTATAAAATAGCCCCTTTGGTGATAACTTTACTGAACATGAAGTTTCTGGAGGATTTCTACTATAATCAGGATGGGATGATGGTCTTTACCGAATCCTATCACTTAAAAAGGGGCTACTGCTGTGGCTCCGGATGCCTTCATTGTCCCTTTGATGGGATCACCATCGAAGAGGGGGCCCAGGGCGGACAGAGCTCAAATTTGGCTCTGGTTCAGTGTCCCTTTTGTTTTGAATCATTTCATCTTCCGATGAATGCTGAGGATGGTTCTGAACAGCATTTCGTCTATGATTGTGAGGTTTGTTGTCACCCCATAGCCCTCACGCTTCACTTCAACGGAGATGAGCTCCTTTCGGTGAGTGCAGAAAAGAGTAATTGAATAGTCGCGCTCTTTTAGCGTATAGTCCGGGCACTATGATTCCAGCGCAACCCAAAGACTCTTATCGAATTACCCTTGAACTTCTCTCTAAAGAGCCGCGCTTGGACTCAGTCTTAATGAGGGCGTTTAGAGAGCAAAAGGACAATTTAAAGCTGAGAGTCCTCACCCGGTCTGAATTCAAGAATCTTTTTAAAGAAAAACGCATTCTTATCAAGGGGCAGCCCGCAAACCCTTCTTCCGCACTCGCTGCGGGTACCACCTATATCGATGTTCTAGGATTTTAGTTCTAAAGTATCGTTATTTTATCGTTTTTTCAGGGTTTGATTTTTTTTCTGGGTGCGTTTTTTTTTGAATACTCTCCCTAGACTTGCTGTTAGCCTCCTAAAATGGACACTCAGAAAAACATAACGTGCCTAGCTAAGGTTTTAGAGAAACCCCATTACCCTTTCGAGTTAAATGGTAAGTTATACGTTCCTACTCATCGTGAAATCCTGAGCGAATTTTTCAGTCGAATGAATGTTCTTAAGGATCTTAAGAATTGGATGCCGGCTTTCAGCTGGTTTGCAGCATGCTTACTCGCTGTTTTCTTTTTTGGATTTCTTAAGTTCTACTTTTCTTGGAAATTATTTCTGATCGGTATGGTTTACAGCATGGTTTGGATGGGAACGCATGGGACCATCTATTTGCATCGCTATTCTACCCACCGTGCTTATAAGTTTAGAAACTCTTTTGCCCGGTTCATTGTTCGTAACCTCAGCATCAAGGTGATTCCTGAAGAGATTTATGTAGTCTCTCACCATGTTCATCATCAAATGTCAGAGAAGCCTGGTGATCCTTATAATGTGAATGGGGGATGGCTCTATTGTTTTCTTGCGGATGCTACCCACCAGCCGATCAATCGTAGTCTCAATGAGTCTGAGTATTCACGTTTAACGAAGCTTATGAATCACACCGGTGTGAAGATCAATACCTTTACGCAATACCTTCGTTATGGGTCTCTGGCTCATCCAGTACGTACCGTGATTCATTATTTATTGAATTGGTCATTTTGGTTCGCGACGTTCTTTTTGATCGGCGGAATGCCGCTTGCGATGGCGATCTTTGGCTGTGCTGCCATTTGGGCCTTCGGAGTGCGCACTTATAATTACGACGGACACGGTGGCGGAAAAGATAAGCGCCAAGACGGAATTGATTTTAACCGTAGAGACATGTCGATCAACCAAGTTTGGCCAGGGTATGTAGCAGGTGAATGGCATAACAATCACCATCTTTATCCCAATGGTGCGCGTTCGGGGTTTCTCCCGTACCAGTTTGATACAGCATGGGTATTTATTTGGCTCTATAAGCAAATCGGCGGAATCTCAAGCTACCGCGATTACAAGCAGGACTTTTTGAACAAGTATTATCTTCCCTACTTGAATGGGAAGCAGATGAGCGAACTGAATGAAATTTCAATCGACGTGGATCCAGAGCTCGCCGAGGTTTAGAGTCTTTCGCGGATTAAACTGTTTTCGTTCATCCGTCAAAATACTTTCTCTCTTACTACGGGAATGCAGAGTGCTATAATTGTAGGGATAGGGAAGGTCCTCATGATCAAAAGGCTGATTTTCACATTTATTATTTTAGGGGTCCTCAGCATCTCGGGAATGCCTGATTCTTCTCTTGCGGCTGCGAATGATTGCCCGGACAGCGATTTAAATGCATCCGATAAATCTCCTCTGAGAAGCATGCCTGTGTACGACCAGGATGGAACCGGAACTTGTTATGCTCATGCAGCAGCGGAGATGGTGGACTTTTGGAGGCTTCAGCACGGAACTCAGAGTACGGAGTTGATTAATCCGGTCTATGCGGCCTGGGTGGATCACTATGAAAATAGGAATATTTTCCTCACGGAAAAAACAACTTCCGCAGGTCACTGTTCAGAGGCGATCGATTCATTAAAATCTCAGGGATATTGCAAGAATTCGCAGGTCGAAGCCTGTCTTGCGGAATATAAGAAGAAAGGCCCATTTAGCGACGCAGAGCTTGTGCACTTTCTAGAAACGATTTACGAAAACTATACGATCTATACAAAGGAAAACAGTTACGATCGAGCCGTGCGTTTGACCAAGAAAGATCCCTGGGTGGGAGGTAAATGTGATTCTCTAGCCACTACACTGAAGACGAAAGACTTGCTGGGTGTTTCAGCAACCCAGCTTATGTCAGATCTATTTGCCAATTGTAAGCCCAAGCAAAGTTTGTCGAATATCCCTAATCCCCACGACTATAACGATTGGACGGATCAGGACATAACCGGGAGAATTGATACTGCTTTAAACAATAAGGCGCCTGTTGCTATTTCCATGTGTTCTAAGGTTTTTGATGACCCCAAACATTACCGGGGACTCATTGGAGATTCAGGGACTTTTTCTAACTTTTACACTCGTGATTCTTCTTCCAACATCAAGAAAGATTGCGGAAGCCATGCCGTGTTGATTACGGGTCGAGCCAAGATTGATGGAGTCTGTAAATACATGATCCGCAACTCTTGGGGAGCTTTTTGGAAGGGTGCCCGTGGAACTCAGTGTGCTTGTATTTCAGAAGCAGGTCAGTATCAAGAGGTCTGTTACAGTTCTCATCCACAGGAATACGTCGGCTGTTGGTACAGTAAGCAAGATTTAATTCCAAACATATACAAGGTGACCACCCTATGAAGTTTTTATTAATTCTTGTATTATTTTCCCCCGCTGCATTTGCCGCCAAAGCCGAGACTAAGAACAGCGAATGTGTAGACGCTCGGCAAATGAAAGTAGAAGGCAAAGACCAAAAATTCTGCTGGAGTGAACGTTTAGATGCGTGGATAACACCCGCTTGTGTAAATGATAAGGTTCCGTGCGGCGCCATCCAGTTATTAGAGGCAGCTAAAAAATATCCAGAGAAGTTGTCGAGTGAGGAGCTGAGTGGTGGAAAGAATCCTGGATCAGTCCTTTGCGCTAAGATCGGTGGAGAAGTCATGTTTGCACAACTACCCAGTGGCAGTCAGGCAAGTTTTTGCCAGGGAGCGGATAAAAGTATGATTGATTGCAACGCGCTTTTGATTTCAAAATAATTAACTACGAGGAGAAACTTCAATTGGAAAAAGAATTAAAAATCACTGACACCGTCATCGGAACCGGCAAGGAAGCAGTAAAGGGAGCTCTTGTAAAAGTACATTATGAAGGATTCCTGGAAGACGGAACTAAATTTGATTCTTCGCTCGATCGTAAACGGGTTCTAGAGTTTACCTTAGGAACAGGACGAGTCATTAAGGGCTGGGATCAAGGTTTAATGGGAATGAAAGAGGGTGGCAAACGGACTCTCAATATTCCGGCTCACCTTGCATACGGGGAGCGCTCGGTGGGATCCATTCCTCCCAATTCAAACTTAAATTTCAATGTTGAAATGATCGAAGTCTGGCCACGAGAATAGGTTTTTAAGCGGCCGATTTTTCTTGGGACTCACGATCCTTGTAAAAAGCATAGAGCAACTGAAGTGTTTCTGCGACTTGCTCGCTTTTGAATGGTTTTTCGATCATGAAATTTGTTTTCTCGCGGGTGACACCTGACATGCGTGCAATAGGCTTCTCACTCATGACGTTTTTCAGGGCTTGATCGAGTAAATGTTGGTTCGGCATTCGGATGTCAGAAATGATCATGTCTGCTTCCGGGATCAGCTGAATCGCCCGCTCAACTGTCGTGGCAAGCACGATGTTCAGCTTTTTCGTCATCCTTGTGATGATATCTGCCAAAATTTCACAGATAATCAATTCATCATCAATGATTAACAAAAGTGGTTTTCTTGAGCTCGTCTTCATACTCGAATCCTATCCCTCAGTATAGGTATCGGCATTTCTTGAGTTAAGCTTGATAAATTAAATTTGGCTTAAGTTTCAGCGCTAATTGCCGATCAGCGCGTCCATAAATTCAATAAAAAGATCAGTGTCTTTACCGTCTGGGTCATAAAGGGGGTGTCTTGGATCTTCGTTCCACCAAGTTTCATCGGCCTCGGGGTGTGGCCCGAGGAGTCCCACTCGCCCCCGACCGAGCGGTGCTTGGAAGGCAGCAATGGATCCATCTTGATACTGAGCCCAAATGACTGCTCTTGGATCATTGAGAGTAAAGTGGGGCCCATCTTGGAAGTACATCATGCGAGTAGAGGCGTTTGGGGTTCCGGGCCGCCAGAGGATCGGCTCAATGCGGGCCTCTTTGGTTTCACTGTGATTGAAGACTCTTCCATTAAACAAATTTAGACCTGAGGGAAGTGTGGAGGTGGGTGATGGCGTATTGATAATTACAGGAGCAGCGAGAAAAGATCCGAGACATACGCCGAGATAATGTCCACCCGAAGTGACATAGTCTTTAATGATTTGGGCTTCTCCAGGAAAAAGAGCCAGCATCACGTCGAGTTCTTGATCACCGCCGGGGACTGCAAACACAGCAGCTCTCTCTAAGTTCGCTTGCGTAATATTTCCAGGCCTCACGCCTTCCGTGCGAAATCCCGCCTCTCGGAATGCAAGCGCAAGGCTCGTGTCGCAACCTTTGCAAATCCCTTTACCGCTATAGACGAGAGCCAGAGGTTTTTGCTCGAAGCTTTCAGCAACACTCATCGCTGGGAACGTGTTGAACACGATTCCTAACAGGATCAATAATGATCGGAGTGCTGTTTTCATGCGGGGATTTTATCAAGGTTCTTCGAGTAAGTCAGCCACAAAACAATCAAAAACAGCCAAAAAATGCGTATTTAAATATTTAAACAATAAAAATATAAACGCTATTGACGCGCCAGGTTATCGGTGTTAGGTTCGCGCCTACAAAAAAGATGAACAGAACGGAGCCCCCTTCGTTCGATTAACCCCTGGAGTATTTAAAATGAAATTAAAATCAATCATCACCGTTATGGCAATTGTGTCACAAATTGCGGGCCCAGCAGTACATGGCGCCTTCGCTGATTCTCAAATGAGTGGATCAGAAAAAGTGAAACTCGCAGTAGCTTCAGCAAAAGAAGCTACCATCGTACTAGGCCTTTCAAACGAACAGGCCTATGCACAATTACGTGATAACCTTGCCAGCGCACATGTGAATTCAACTGATGTAATCAGCTATATGGCTCAATATGCTTCCTCAGATGAACAAGCAGTATTCAACGAAGCTTTCGAGTCGAAATCTGCTGATCCATCACAAATGGCTACGATTTTAGGACAAATCGCTGACAAAGCAAGCAAGCGCGGAGCTCACTTTAAATTGTCTTGCGGAGCGGGACTCGGAATCGGGATTCCACTAGCACTTGCTGGGATCATCACTGGGATTTGCTACCTCAGCGCAACGGTGACTGATGCAAAGATTCAAGTCAATCAGACCTATGCTGATTCCAGAAACAACGCGACTAGTTCTTATCTTGGAACTAAAGGCAAGTTAAACACTACCATTGCCCAAGCTAATCAAGTAATCGCGGTGGATCAGGCAAATGCAGTTGAATTACAACGTAAAATCAACAGCGGTTTCTACGGAACTGATGATGTTCAGAAATTTTATGCTCAAATTGCTACTATCAATGCTGATATCGTGGCTCAACAAAACATTGCAGGTGGGATCAATGCTCAATTGGTTTCCCTTCAAGAGCAATACAATGCTCAAATGCAGGCGCTTTCTGACCGTGAGAGTATTGACTTAGTAGATGCTGAACAAAAAAATCGTTTGGCGAAAAATAGCAAAGATACATTAGCGTACGTAGCGGTTCCACTGACCGTTATTGGGATCACGTTTATCGCTTCAACTGATTTCAGCGACTGTAATTAATATCGATTCTTTAAGGCGGAGGTCGTGAGACTTCCGCCTTTTTTATTTCGAGCAAAGCGAATATGAAAACTATCCAAACCCTCGTACTCACCCTTTTCTGTATTACGGTTCTCACTCAAAATTTTGCTCATGCTAAAAGCAGTGGGAGTGAGGACGTTGGTCAGCAGATTCGCAGGGCCGTAGCTCTTGCTAAAGAAGCGGTCATTGTCGATGGAGCCTCCAATCAAGCGGCAGCCCAGGCTTTATTGACAGCCCTTGATCGCTTGCAGGTTAAATCAAATGACCTTGTTGCCTTCGTGGATCAGTATGCCTCTCAAGATGAAAAATTGGTTTTTAATCAGGCGCTCTCAGTAGGGACACTCAGTAACGATCTTTTAGTCTCCATGCTGAGTCAAATCGGTGAGCGCTACCAAAAAGATGGGGCTCACTTTAAGGCTTCTTGTGGTGTGGGTCTCGGGATCGGAATTCCTCTCATTTTGGCTGGAATTGTTTTGGTCATTGCGCAGCTTGAACAGAAAAATCCTAGCATTGATACAAAACGTAAGTATGAGCAGCTGATCGACACTGCAAACCAAGATTACTTAAGAAATAAGTCTCAGCTGAACACACAGATGAGTGATTATAACTCCCTGTTACAGATTTCACAGGTGAAGGTGGATGAATTGAATCGCCAAATCGCAAGTGGCAACTACAGTACTGAGCAGCTTGCTAGTCTCCAACTCAGGCTTAACGAGCTCAATTCAGATATGGCTCAATATCGATCATCAATGGGTGGTATAGCTGCAAATCTCGTGGTGATTGATTCTCAGCACGAGCAATTGATCAATCAGTTTAATGGGTCAGAGCAAAAGGAACTCGATTCGATCAGTCGGATGGATCGTAAACTTGACCTTAAGGTCGGGATCGCATCAGCGGTGGCTGGGATCCCGTTTGTGTTTCTCGGGGCAAAGAATTGTAAGTAGTGAACGGAGCAAATATGAATACGAAAAAAATAATCAGTCTGGTTCTTTTGTTGGCACAATCAAGCTTTTTGGTTCCTGGCGTTGCCCGGGCAGAAATGGATGCGGCGAGTGTTCGTGAAATTGTTAAAGATTTTAAAGAAGAGGTAATCGTTTTGGGTGTAAGTCCCGAGCTTGCTACGGACCATTTGATGGTTCGAATGCAGGAATCTGGATTGAGTCTTTCGGACCTTCAATCGTTTTTTGCTCACGAGGCATCTCGGGACGAGCAGGCGATCTATGATGAGGTCTTACACGCGGGATTGACTCTTAGTCCGGAAACCACGCAATGGATGGTTAGCTCAATCATCGAAAATAAAAGCAAGCATGGAGCCCATTTTAAGGTTTCCTGTGGGCTAGGACTGGGTATTTCGATTCCGATTCTTTTAGCCGGGCTCACAGTGGGAGTGATTTACCTTACCAATCAACATCAGGACCAAAAGATCCAGGCGAACTATGCAAGTGATTTAAGCAAAGCCAATTCAGACTATTTCAGAACAAAAGGTAGTCTTGAAAACTCTTTACTTTCGCAGTCTACCGATATTGCCACTCGGCAGAATCAAATCGCTTATATCAATCAAGAAATCTTAAATGGCGTCTACAGTGCGCAACAAAAAGAACAGATGTATCAGCAAATTGCAGTTCTCAATGCCGAGATCGCGTCAATTAAAAACAGCACGGCGGGGATTAACGCTCAGCTAGATGCCCTTCAGGATAACTATAATCAGCAGTTAATTACCCTTTCTACCCGCAAGTCGGGTGAGCTTTTAGACTGGAAGCAGAGTCAGGCAACGAAACAAAGCCATGCAATTACTGCAATTGCCATTGGGGGCTCAGCTGCCTTAGCTACTACGTTTTTTGCCTGTGAAAATAGAAGTCATTAATCAAGGATTCTAGTTTAAATAAGGTTAATTTAAAATATAATTGACCAAATTAGTACGGTGCGTTATCATTCGCTCCGAAAGTAAATGACCCGCCTTTCCCGTAAGTTCAATTTAACTGGGCGAGTCTTTTATGGTGTAGTGAATGCATTATTCATTTCTCAATCGAGGATTTATATTCGGCCTCGTGATGTTCGGTGGCTTGATGTCCACGGGCCAGGCCTCTGAGATGCGCTTTAGGCCGGATCTCGAGAATCCAAGTAAATATTCCCTCACTTCCCATGAGAAGAAGGTTTCCCAGCGGGACAACGGGCAAGCGCTTGATGAACTTTCTAGCCACTTCCCAACATTTTATGAGGAGCTGGAGCGCGGTGTTTTTAAAACGTCTGAGCTGGTTCTACCCATTCAAAAATTAGTATATCCGAATCTTTTGGCCTGTGGATCGTCTGAAAGTCCTGAAGATCTCAAGGCCTGTGTCATCGATGCGGTCTCGCCTTTGTTGTTGGGGCTTCGAGATCGTAATTTAATTGATGATGTCGTGGTTACTGATTTAATGGATGCGGACTTGTATCTCAATCAACCCAATAAGAGTGTATTTATTCAACAGTACTGGAATACTCTTAAAGTAGTTCAAAAAAATAATCGTGTGACTGGGGATTCAAAATTGAATCCGTACCAAAAAAGAGCTCGCTTTAGGAAAGACTTAGCGGGTTTTGAAGATTTAACTCCTCGCGAGTACCTCTATCGTAAATACAACTACTTCCAAATCATTAAGATGTCACAAATCATTACGATGGCTCTCAATATTCAGAGTTCAAGAAGCGGTGCGGTGAGCATTGATTATGATGGAGATGGCAAACAAGACTTCACCCGTGAGCTTAGTTTTGAGGAACGATTCCGTTTTGGGGAGCAAGAGCTTGCGCGAGTGATGCACACGGAGAACCTGACGGGCGAGTTTTTGAAACATTCCGGATTTGGTTACACCGACCTAATGATGGCAGGTCTTGAAACGGGTGTACTAGACATGAATGTATTGACTCAAATTTCAAGCGTGGTGGAGATGAATGACCCACGATCGAACTTAGGGAAGAGTTTACTAGCGATTTTAAAGAACGTGGGAGTATCGGTATTGACCATGAATCCAGTGACAGCTCCCTATGCGATTACAGGTATGCTTTTAGTGAATACTTACCAGGAGGTACAAAATGCTAAGAAACGGCGTTCTAACGATTTGGTTTTCTAGTTTAGTGCTTTTACAGCATGCCGGTGCAGCAAATGTATCCTATCCCGTTTATGTGAGGGGTCATGATCAGCGTATTGTTTTGGAGAATCATGACCTTGAAGATTTGAAATCAGAGTCTGCGCTCGATGGAGTTAATTTTAGAGTGGTGAACGGAAAAGATGAAGTTCCGGTTGCTTTAGATCAAAGTGAATTTTCTATCCGTGCGGCCTCGGTTTATCACAATTTGAATGTGGCGCGGCAGTTTTGGGCCCAACGATTAAAGGAAGAGGGCCTCGCTCACGTTGGGGTGGTCACAGTTCGCATGGATATCACCAACGAATTCACTGAGCTCGCTCATTATGCGAATGACAAATTCAAAGCTGAAAATAATGATATCGAATCGATCCCGAAGAGTGATCAGGAGCGGATGAGTAAGTATGCTCCATGGAACTATGAGATTTGGGTTCGTCCGGTAAAAAAAGTGAAAGTGAAGACGGATTTGGCAGCCTTTGATGATGCATCAAGGAATAGTCAAATGAAGCAGCAGCTTGCCTTAGGCTTTTTGGCGAATTCTTTGTCTCAGTACGCTTCAACATCAATGGCTTATCACACGCTCCTGAATCCCCAGTATCATCTCGAAAAGCTCCTCATTGATTTTGGAATTGTGGAATTAGTGCCTGAAGCCTTGGGACTGTTGGGTAGGTTGGTAAAACAGACGTATTA
>CAIOKW010000194.1 GCA_903858975.1 Oligoflexia bacterium
CCTAGAGCATTTCTTCGCCAGGGTATCGCATACTCGAACCTGAAGTGCTCCGCTAGTGGCCTTTAAGGTGATCTGGATATCATTAATATTAAACGGATCTTTTGAATCAATCGCACCATTTAATAGTTCGCTCAATTTTAGCTGATTTCCAGAAATGATCGCCAATGCATTGGATGAGCCCTGAAAGCTATCCACTTCAGGGTTTTTCGAAAGCACATTTGGTTTTAGTCGAATGATGTCTCGGTCTTTCTTAAAAAAGTCCCAACAATTCGTGCCCCCACAGCTCGGGAACGCAGATTCATTTTGGACGGTATCAGAAAAAGGTCTTACATGGGCATCTACAGGAATTCCGGGAGAAAACTCTAAATCCCCTTTAGATACCGCCGCAATTTCATTCTTACTGTTCTGAAGTGCTGTTTTCAGCTGATCTAGCGTCCAGCCAGAGGCATCAAGGATACTCACCAAAGCCTTGGCATCGTCTGAATTAGAACTGAGTTTTAGTTTTTCGTTGATCACAATATAACTCGCTGACCCTGCAAAGCGATTCGCCACCAGGTTAAACATTTCCATCGCATCGGGAAGACTCGTTCTCATGCACCCCATCGATGCCGGAGCGCCTAAGTTTCCATAATGTGGGGAAGAATGAATGAAGTACCCCCCATTCACCTGCAGGCCCCAGTACATGGGAGAATTAAAAAACTTCACTGAGGTCTGCCATGGCCATGGTCTACCATTCAAATCAGGCACCACCAAACGATGGGTACCCAATATCGGTTCCTTCCCATCCATTGCCGAAGAAATCACAAAAGCCCGTTGAATCTTGCCATCTACCACGAGAAGAGCAAACTCATAATCGAAGTCCTGGGGCATCCGATAGACCAAAACCCTCACGTGTGCTTTTGAAACCACTGATTTGTCAATGAGGGCCGAAGCTGACTCATTTAGGATTCCACTCCCATGGGATTGAGAATCCGAGGCAATCACCTTGGGATCCGCCTCAGGATAGATCTCCTTCACCAGGGGCTTCTCCCATGCTAAAGGCGGCTTTGCCTGAGCCCCAACAGCACCGAGGGAACAAAGGACCATTGCACAGAGAACCGCTTTTAGTTTCATCATAAGGACTCCTTTTTATGCAAAGCGTATTTAACAAATGTACGCTTGGACGTCAACCCCT
This sequence comes from Oligoflexia bacterium, assembly GCA_903858975.1. GTDB lineage: Bacteria > Bdellovibrionota > UBA1018 > UBA1018 > CAIMNF01 > CAIMNF01. The sequence goes on from CAIOKW010000194.1 coordinate 1,175, forward strand.
CTGCTTCTTTCAACTAAAGTCGTTGAGGAAAGCGCAAATAACTCCTGATTCAGGACTTGCTCAATTGTAAAAGTAGAGTGAAAATAAGAGACAGAATGAATGGCCAGAAGCTCCGAATCACAAAAAGACTCCAAGAAATCCAGAGACTTCTGGGTGCCGTGCCTTCGCAGTCTAAACTCACGCTCTGGACGCTCAACAAAGAGCACCGAACTATTTTCTATGGCAATTTGATTAAAGTAGATCACAAGCTCAACCTGGTCTTCATCCAACTCGGAGCAGACCACCCCCACCTTGAATCTTCACAAGAGTGCTATGTAAAATTTCGTGACTCGGAAGGCGTATCCAAAAGTGTGGTTTCTGTAGTTCAGGATAAAACCCTCATTCTTGAAATTTCTGAAGAACTGATCGTCGCTGAAAAACGTCTTCACCGTCGAATCCAGTTTCATTCAGAAGATCAAAAAAACATCACCCTCAATCTTGGATCTCAAAATTTCGAGGTCAGCGTATTGAACGCTTCGCGAAATGGAATGCGGGTCAAAATTGCACAGCCGCAATTAAATGAAATGAAGAACCTTGGAGCCTTCGAAATCACTAAGCTGGGATCAGAAGGCGTAAGCTTAAAATGCCATCATGTGTGGAGCAAAGAGGACTCAGCCTCTATCTATATTGAAACCGAACTCAGTGAGGATCAATTTAACCGATTCGCACAGGTCCCTCGAGCAAGTAGTGTTGAACCTGAAAAGTTCTTCAGCGATCAAGAATATTTCCAGACCGTAAGAAGCAATATGGACTCGATTATTGCGAAACTGGAGAAACGCCCCAAGCTCGCATCTGCAATGAAAACACTACAAATAAACCGAGATGGTAATTACATCAAAACCCATATCGATCTTCTCTGCTATGTTTCATGCTCAGTGGGGCGATCTCTAGGCTGGGTTACAGACAGTACGATTGATAAGTTGATCTATGTAGCCTACCTTCACGACATTAGATACTTCGAGACTCCTCACTTGGCAAAGATCCCATCCCTTGCCGCATTTAATGAAAAGAAATCCACTCTGAGTGAGGAAGAACAAAAGGCATTTTTAGATGGCCCTTCTTACAGCGCGATAATGGCCAAAGATGATGAGCCCGGATCATTAGACGTTGAACGAATTCTCATCCAGCAAAAAGAAAGACCAGATGGCACAGGTTTTCCCTCTGGAATTACCTTTAAACAGCTTTTTCCACTATCCTGTTTATTTATCATCTGTCATGAGTTTGTGGATTATGTCTATTCACGGCCCAATTGGAACTTTAAGGAATTTGTCACGGAAGCGCGTCCCGTCTTTAAGGGGCCCTATTTCATCAAAATCCTGCAAGCCTTTGAAGAACTCGAACAAACCCGTAACAAATACTAAAGTCCAATATCACTATGAGCCTTACGCTAGTCCCGACACCGATACGTGAAACCTTACCTCTCGAGGAAGTAGCATTAGACCTCTTGCGAAATCATGCGAATGACCCCTCAGTTCTATTGCTTGTCGAGGAACACAAGGTCGCAAGAATTCGTTGGCTAAAATGGGGCCTCCCCAGAGAATCGATTGAACGCTTCCTGATCTTTAATGAACACAATCAAGAGAAAATGATTCCAGAGATCATCCAGGCCCTAAAATCAGGGAAAAAAGCTTATCTCATGAGCGATGGTGGGCTTCCTGCATTTTGTGATCCAGGACAAAAACTGGTGAATGCCTGTCACGAACAAGGAATAAAGGTCACTGCCACTCCTTTTCCAAACTCGATTGCACTGGCAATCGCGCTGAGTGGATTCCCTCATTCTTCATTCTTTTTCGCAGGATTCCTTCCTGCCGACGCTAAAGAGAGAAAAATCTCCATCGATCAATTAGGCGCACGTGAGGATGGAGCGATCATCCTGATGGATACGCCGTATCGCCTTCAGGCACTCTTAAAGGACCTTGCTCAGTCCTCACTTAGAAATCGAAAAATTTTCCTCGGCATCAATTTGAACTCACCCGAAGAACAACTCTTTCAAGGCCCTATGAGCCAAGTCATTCAAAAAGTGGGTGATTTAAATAAGGTCGAGTTTGTTTTAGTCATCCGCGGAAAACACTAAAGCGATTTAAATTGTGAGTGGCTTCTCACTCGCGCTTCAAGCGCAGCCCTTTCCTTTTCATTGAAATGGGCTGGCCATTTTGCATCACTTCGCTCCCAGCGCGAGAGCCAATCTCGCCCCAATAAGGAACCTGATGCCAAGGCATCAGACTCTTGATTAAATGCCACCGTCGTATCACTTTTGGGACCAGTACCGGGCCCTGCCCCAACAAAAAAACCCGCCGAGAGCAGCATGCTGCGCACCAGGGTTGAAGCGGAATAGGTCATCATTTTAAACGACGTCCCCTCGGCATACTCAAGAATCATTTTAAAGACAGCTTCGGTCCATAGTCCTGTATCTGTTTTGCTAGAAAAAGGATCAAAGTAAATCAGTTGAGGAACCCTTGCAGATTTAAATCTTTCAAGAAAATCCCCCTCATATAAATTCCACTCCACTAATCCATCCGAACGAATCCATTTTCCTTCTTTAAGGAGAGAATGAGGGGCAGCGTGATGCAAATGTGGAAAAAGGGGCGCATTTCGAATCGCCAGACGAAGGGGATCTAAATCAATTTCAAAGCTCTCAATAATGACTTTCTTTTCGGCCTCTTTAAAATCCTCTAACTCTTTAAGGACTGCCATTGCATTGCTCGCAGCTCCTAGACCTACATCCCAAATGATAATTTGATTTTGATCTCTCAGGCGTTGCTTCAATTCGCTCGGCCCCACATACAATGAATGAGCTTCCTCGGCAGGAGGGCTCACTGAATGCATAATCTCCCCCGAGCTTTTTTGGCGAATACTCGAAAAGCCTTTCTCCGAAGTATGCACCTCATAATCGCCGAGAGCACTTCTCTTTTCAGCGCGGGTCTGCTTCGGGCCTTGAAACGGGGTCGAGGGATTCATCTCATCACTCTGAACCAATACTTCGCGCTTATTCTTATAATAGTTCGCGAAGGTATCATTCAAAATACTCTCCCGAATCTCATCCATCAATTGATGGTAAAAACGTAAGTTGTGCCTAGAAATCAGATGCCATCCCAGAACTTCGTCTGACTTATTGAGGTGATGCAAATAAGCACGTGAATAGGTCCTACAGGTATGGCAATCACAGTCGGGGTCTAGAGCCTCCTCTGAAAACTTATAAACACTTCGCCTTAACTGAAATTTTCCGCGCGAAGTGAAAGCCACTCCCCTCTGGGCCAACTGGGATGGCAAAATGCAATCAAACATGTCTATCCCGCGGTGAACCGCCTCAAGGATATCGATCGGGGTACCCACGCCCATTAAGTATCGGGGCAAATTCCTGGGAAGGAAACCAGCGCTAATTTCAGTAAAATCTTCGCGCTCTTGCTTCGATTCTCCAACCGCTAGCCCTCCGACCGCAAATCCATCAAAGGGTAATTGCGTAAGAAAATCTGCGCTTTGCTTTCGGAGATCTTGAAAACAGGCTCCTTGTACAATCCCAAAAAGAGACTGCAAAGAATCTCCCCTCGCATCAAGACTTCTCTTCGCCCAGCGATGGGTCAGCTCCATCGCTAATTTTGCTTGTGCATGATGAGCGGTCGAGGGAATACACTGATCCAAAACCATCATGATGTCGCTTCCAATCGCCCGCTGAGTTTGGATACTGAGTTCGGGAGAGAGGAGAATCATTTGACCATCCACATAACTTTGAAACAATGCTCCCTCTTCATTCATTTGCCTGGAGTGCGGCAATGAAAAAATCTGAAACCCGCCCGAGTCAGTCAACACGGGGCGATCCCAATTCATGAAGCGATGAATGCCGCCAAACTTTTCAAATACCTTCGGGCCTGGTCGTAGGAGTAAATGGTAGGTATTCGCTAATAAAACGTTTGAACCGACCTCTTTCAGGGATTCCACCGTTTGGCTTTTTACTGTCGCCTGAGTCCCGACAGGCATAAAGATGGGGGTTTTCACTTCTCCGTGAAGCGTCCGAAACCTTGCCGCTCTCGCCCTCGAACCACTTGCTTCTGCTTCTATCTTAAATTTTAGTCGAGCCATTATTTAAAAATCACCTTAAATGGAATCGCGGATTCTCGAGAGTTTACATCGGTCACCCTCCAGTAGGCTGCTCCCTTAAAAGGAGGTATAATCCGAATCAGATTCATTTGGACTGCTTTTGAGAAAACCACTTTGCTAAAATTTGGCTCTCGAGATAGCTCAAATATAAAATGATCTTCCCCTTTTTGGGCTGCACTCCAGGTA